>NZ_QUES01000037.1:0-62963 GCF_003478085.1 Eisenbergiella sp. OF01-20
GCTTCCGCTCGGATAATCACGCAGCGGTACTAAGGCTGCAAAGGACGCAGCCTTAGTACCGGCGTGCTTATAACGCCCCTTCCAGGAATCCTTGCAGGACAGCAGGCCGCACAGGGAAGCAGGGGCAGGTGACGCCGGACTTTTTTATCTACACCCCAGAAAAACAAAACGTAGGCAGCTATTCAGCCGCCTGATCCACGATATTGGCGGATGTATATAACTGGTAATAAATCCCCCGCTTCTTCATCAGTGTATCATGGTTGCCTTCCTCCACTATACGGCTTCCGGAAAGCACCAGAATCCGGTCGGCCCCATGAATTGTGGTCAGCCTGTGGGCAATGGTAAGCGTCGTCCGTCCTGCCGCCAGTTTGTCCAGGGATTCGGAGACAAGGTGTTCGCTTTCGTTATCAAGAGCCGCCGTGGCCTCATCCAAAAGCAGGACCTTGGGTGATTTCAGGAATACGCGCGCTATGCTGATTCTCTGCTTCTGTCCGCCCGACAGCTTCACCCCCCGTTCTCCCACATAGGTTTCATAACCGTCCTTCAGCTCTTCAATAAAATCATGCGCCCCCGCCAGCTTTGCCGCTTTTATCACTTCTTCCCGGGATGCGCCCGGCTTCCCGTAGGCGATATTTTCATAAACGCTGCCGGAAAAAAGATACACATCCTGCTGGACCACGCCTACATTGCTGCGTAAGCTCTGCAGTGTCACCTTTCTGATATTCTGGTCGTCCAGCAGGATTTCCCCTTCCGTGGGATCATAAAAACGGGGAAGAAGATTGCACAGCGTTGTTTTCCCGCCTCCCGACGGGCCTACAAGCGCCACTTTTTCTCCCGGCCGGATGGTGATGTCAATGTCCGACAGAACCGGTGTATGGTCATCCGGATATTCGAAGGAAACATGCCTGAATGTAATTTTTCCATTCACATCCTGAAGAGGAACCGCCCCTTCCTCGTCAAAAATATCCACACTCGCATCCATCAGTTCCGTAAAACGTTCAATTCCCGTCATTCCCCTCTGGAACTGCTCCGCGAATTCAATAATACGGCGGATCGTCGCCAGCAGTGTCGTCACATACATCGTATACGCCACCAGGTCGGCCGGGGATATAAGCCCCTTAATCATAAAAATACCGCCCGCCACAATCACCACAACATACATCAGCCCGTCAAAAATACGGATTGTATTCTGGAAGGCTGCCATATATTTGTAGGTCTCGCGTTTTATTTTCAGGAACTCCTGATTATCCCGGTTGAATTTTCCAAGCTCCACATCTTCGTTGGCAAAAGCCCGGACCACCTTATTGCCCAGAAGGCTGTCTTCGATCCTGGCGTTCAGTTCACCGATATGGTTTCTCTGTTTTTTAAATGCTTTTCTTACCTGCAGATTAAAATAAGAACAGGATACTGCCATGACCGGAATCAGCACAAAAATGATTACGGTCAGCAACGGGTTGATCCCGGCAAGAATCACGAAGGATACCACCGCCTTTAGAAATGCGATGAAGAACTCTTCCGGGCAGTGATGCGCGAATTCCGTGACATCAAACAAATCACTGGTAATCCGGGACATGATCTGTCCCACCTTGGTATTGTTGAAATAATTGTCGGACAGCTTCTGCAAATGGGCAAAGGCATCTTCCCGCATATCCGTTTCTATGGACGCTCCCATGACATGGCCGGTATAAGCCATATAAAAACTTGCCATACCATCTATAATACGGAGCACAAAATACACCCCGCCGATAGTAACAATGGTACGTACCGTCAGCGACGCCAGATCATTCATGCCTATGTTGGTAATATAGCGCAGGATTAACGGCAGCACCAGCTCGCACACCGTGGTGAGGGCGGCACAGAACAGATCCATTACCATGATCCCCACATAGTTACGATAGTAGGGAACAAATCTTCTTAACAGTTTACTCGTTTTCATAGCTCTTATTTCTACGTCCTTTATGTTGTTTTACCCGCGCAGCACGGAACTTTCCTTCTGCTGCGCCATGTGACGTTTCTTAGTGTATCACAAATCCTTCTTTATTTCCACAAGAAAAGCATGGCTATATGAGCCATGCTTTCCCCGCGGGTATCCCCTGCTTACCGCCCCAGATCCGGTTCCGCCTGCAGGGAAATACTCCCCCCGCACTTGCCTTCCGTTTCAAACAGGATGATTTCGTTTTCTCCCTCCTTCAGAAGGGCTCCCGGCAGATACAGCCGTTTCTGCGGCCCGGCCTCCCAGAATCTTCCCAGGTGAAAACCGTTAACAAAGGCGCAGCCTTTTCCCCAGCCCCGGAAATCGAGAAACGTATCCCCTGTTTTTCCCGCAAGGAAGGTAAAACGGTAAAACGCGGGCATTCCCTCCTCCCAGCCTCTTGTGTAATCCAGCTTCTCCAGATTATCCAGGGGAAGACAGTATTGCTGCCATCCGTGCTGGGCAAACCGGTCATTGATCATCACACATCCGTCAATTCCCTTCCGCTGCCAATTTATTATGGGGCCATAATTCACCCTTCCCATATTTTCCATCAGAATATCCAGCCTGATATCCTCCGCCGTAACCGGATCTATCTCATGGCGCTCCAGAAGCTCCCTGTCCGCCGCGGTCAGAACCCGCTTCCTGTCCGCAAAAACAATCGCCCGATCCGCCGCCTGATAAAGCCGCAGACTGTGCAGCCTGCGCTCCGTATGAAGCACGGAGGAATACAGCATATAGCCATAGCCCTGCCCCAGGCGCTCCATGGATTTGGGACTGACCGTATCCACAGGCTCCGCCAGACAATCCAGCGCATGGAACAAATCCACCTTCTGGACAACGGAACAAGAACCGTAAGCCACCCTTTCAAAAGGCAGCTTTTTGCCATATGCAGGTGACTGCCCGTTTTCTGTCCTGCCGTACCCGGAAACCACCTCCCGGAAACGTCTGTATTTCTCCGTGATCTGTCCGTCCTCAGTAAGCAGCGCATCATAGTCATAGGAGGTGACATCCGCGGTCAGACGGCTGCCATAATTTGCCCCATTCATAAAACCGAAATTGGTACCGCCTTCAAACATATATATGTTTACGTTTCCCAGTTCCAGAATATCCTCCAGCTCCTTCGCTGCCGTTTCCGCATCTCCCTTATGGTGCGCCTCATCATGCCATGCATCAAACCAGCCGATCCAGAATTCCGTGCACATACAAGGACCCCCGTCCGTATATTCCTTCAGGATGGAAAATGCCTTTCTCGCGCCGGAACCGAAATTCGCCGTAGGAAACACACCCTCTGTTATAGCATTGGAAAGCATGTTGTGATCCGGGCCGTCCGATGCGAAAAGCGGCACCGTGATTCCTCTCTCACGCATCATATCCCTGAGACTTTCCAGATATTTTTTATCATTCCCGAAGGAGCCGTATTCATTTTCCACCTGAAGCATGAGCACCGGGCCGCCCTGATCGATCTGAAGCGGCGCCAGCAGAGGCATCAGCTTGTCGTAATAGTCTCTTACATGGCGCAGATACCGCTCGTCACTGGTCCTGATATCCATTTCTTCCCCGGCCAGCAGCCAGGAGGGCAGTCCTCCGAAGTCCCATTCCGCACAAATATAAGGCGAAGGGCGCAGTATCACCCACAGCCCCAGCCTCTGTGCCGTCCTGACAAAGGATACCACATCCAGCATCCCATGCACGTTTTCCCCGTAAAAATCAAATGTCCCCTTTACAGGCTCATGCATATTCCAGGGGATGTAGGTTTCCACCGTGTTGCAGCCCAGCTCCCTGAGCTTTTGCAGCCTGTCTTCCCAGTATTCAGGAAGGATCCTGAAATAATGGATCCCCCCTGAAATGATACGGAACGGCTCGTTGTTCAGATAAAATTGATCTCTGATTTCAAAGGTTCCTGTTTTTGTCGTCATAATAAATCCCCTTTTCAATACATGCGTAAAAAAAGCCTCCCGGCATCAGGTTTACCAGAGGCTTTTTCGCAATCATTTCCGGGAATATATTTCTCAATTCCCGCACATAATCCATATCCTACTCAGCTTTTCAGAGTACTGTCCTTCGTAACAACAACCTTCCCACTCTCATCCAAAAGCGGCGTCAGTCCGCCTGCCTCAGCTGCTTTATGCCACATATAGTTAATACCTGTTTCCGTATCAACCCAAATCTCAAGGACATCAACAATCCCCTGACTGTAAATCTTTTTAAACCGCTCCATAAAGTCGACCTCATCCTCACTCATTACAAACTATTATCAGCCAAGAAGAGAAGCCTTCTTCTCCAGTATCGCCTCTACCGCAGCACAGGCCGGACAATCACAGTACCTGGCTCCCGCAGCCTTGATATCCCTCGCATGGACCGCTACTTCTTTCGCTTTGTCCGCTCCAAACACCTGGCTTCCCTGTTCCGATTCGGCAAAACCGATCAGACCGTCTATCGGCATGATGTCCGCTTCCAGTTCTTCTATGTACTTCTTGGTTTCTGCGGCTTCCTCCTCCGTTCCGACAGCCTCCAGCCATGCCTGGGCCGCTGCCTTTGTTTCGCTGCTGCAGGTGGCAGCATTAATCAGTTCGTTGGTTTTTTCCACTACATAATCCAATACATCTTTACCCATAAGCGAGTCCCTTCTTTCTTTTAATTTACACACATAATATCACATTTTCCTGATATTTACAATTCTGTGTATCGTTTTTTTGCAATCACACTTTAAAACTCGTAACCATTGGCAAATAGGATACCGTGCCGCAAGTACACGGCACGGTCTAAACAGTACGTTTTATTCTCCCTTTTCCCCATAAAGCTGTTCCTGCAGATATGCCCTGTTTTTATCAAAATCCACCTGAAGGACATCCATACCTCTGATCTTGGCACTGGTATAGGTTCCCTCCAGAGGAATGCTTTCCTGGACAATATCATACGTGAGCAGCTTTCCTGCCATCAGGCTCAGGCGCAGGCATTCCGTCCGGGTCAGATTCGTTGTCAGGTTAGGGAACAGGCCATTCACCAGCTCTCCCGGATTCGTCACTGCCGCCAGAGGAAGCTTTTTCATCACAGCCGAAAGCACCTTCCTCTGCCTCTCCGTTCTTCCGAAATCCGTTCCGATATACCGGTTTCTGCTGTACGCCAGAGACTGCGCCCCATTCAAATGAATCATGCCGCTCAGGGAAGTATCCAGATAATCCGTCTCCATAGGCATCCCCCTGAGTTCATTATATTCGTTCAAATATGCATTAACCCATTGCACCTCTTCATTGGTAAGCTCCAGATCCACCCCATTCACCGCATCCACCAGATTCGCAAAGGCCTGGAAATTAACCACCGCATACCGGTTTACCTCAATCCCCAGATTCTGCTTTACCGTTTCCAGCAAAAGCTCCGGCCCGCCGAAGGCATAAGCCGCGTTCAGCCTGTTGCCGTCCCGTCCGGGGATGTCCACATACATGTCCCGCAGCAGAGACGTCATATGAATCGTCCTGGTCTTACTGCTCACAGACAGAAGAATCATAGCGTCCGACCGGCCGTCGTCCCCTTCCGTACGGGAATCACTGCCGATTAACAGGATATTCACAACACCGTTTTCCTTCAGCGGCTCTCCTGCAAGCGTTTCCACCCTGCTGTATCTCATTTTTCCATAGATACTGCCAATTGCCAGATACCAGACCGCCCCGAAAAGTACAAGCAGCACTGCCAAAATGGTTAAAAACTTCTTTCCCCGGGACTTCTTCTTTTTTCCGTTTTTCTTCTTATCCTTGCTCATTACGGCGTGTTTGTCCTCCTCCCGTTTCCGTTTTTCCTTCTTTGGTTTCTCCTTCCCAGCCTTTTGCTTCTTCGGTTTTTCCGTGTAATTATCCTTCCTGTTTCTGTTCCTTCTGTTTATATGTCTCGATTCCTCATATGATAAACGTCCTGCATGCCTGTCATAATCCCTTTCCTCTTCATATAAGCCGTCCTCTTCCTCCCCGTACATCTCCTCCTCATAATCCGTGCCATCTTCGTCGTATGAATCCCCGTAATCCGCTTCCTCATAGTCTGAATCCCTGTAATCCGCTTCCTCGTAGTCCGGTTCTTCGTAATCCGGTTCTTCCCCGAACGCCGTCTCTTCTTCATACCCTTCCCCGTCAGGTCCCTCCGCATTACTATAAGCAGCATCGCTTTTCTCATACTTTTCCACTTCTCTGTCCAGGAACTGTTCCAGGCTCCTCTGAATCTGCTCCATTTCATTTCTGTTTTCCCTGCCCATAGAAAGCCTCCTTTCTCCTATCAGGTAATCAATCGTAATTATACCGGCCGCCGGACATCCGCAATTTTCCATTTTCCCGAAAACACAGCCATGGCCTCCCAGGTCCGCCCGCTTTCTAAAAGCCGTTATTTTCCATATATATTAACAGTTAACCCACTTCTTTCGTATATGGGGATTAGTATAACACATTATAAGAGAAAAATAAAATACACTCTTCAGACCTGTCTGAACTGTTCCCTGATTTATAACCGGATATGAATTTTATACAAAAAAGGGATTGACAATTTTGAAAGGTTATTGTATAGTAATACTTGCCTGTTGGACAGATAGATTTACAGCTATCCGGTTCATCAAAATGCGATAGTGGCGTAGTTGGTAACGCGCGACCTTGCCAAGGTCGAGACCGCGGGTTCGAGCCCCGTCTATCGCTCTTATAAAAACAGCGGTTTCCGTCTATCGGATAACCGCTGTTTTTACATTATGGAAGCATAAAAAACAGAAGTATTAAAAATGCAAATAAAAAGCAGTGCTGCCGCCTTCTATAATAAGAAAAACGGCAGCACTGCTTTTTAGCGGCATCCGGCCTTAAAGGCCTCCTTTAAGGGTATCCGCATATTTTACCCGGTATACCCTTTTCAGGGAATCGTTAATCCGGTTTTCATCGATGGTTCCGTCTTTTACCGCATTAACGACACCTTCATATGCAGTGACAAAATCTTCCGGCATGAGAATCATATCTGCGCCGGCCTTCAGCGCCTTGACTGCCGCTTCATCAGCCGTGTAATACTCGGATATTGCCGACATATTCATGGCATCTGTAATGACAATCCCCTCATAACCAAGCTGGTTGCGCAGCACACCGGAAATAATTTTCTCATTTATGGATGCAGGAGTGGCATCTCCGTCCGCAAGGGCCGGGGCTGATATATGGCCTACCATAACCATTGCAGTTCCCGCGTCTATCCCGGCCTGGAAAGGCAGGAATTCAGTTCCCTGCATTTCTTCTGCCGTCCTGTCCGTCTCCACTGCACCTTCATGGGAATCCCCCGAGGTATCCCCGTGCCCGGGGAAATGCTTGATGCAGGCGCTTACCCCCGTATCCTGCAAGCCCTGTACAGCACTTGCCACCATCTGGGACACCACGGCCGCATCGCTGCCGAACGCCCTGTCTTTGATTACTTTATTGTCCGGATTAGTCAGCACATCCGCCACCGGCGCAAAATCCAGGTTAAAGCCGTAGCCTTTCAGATAACTGCCTATAGTCTGCCCTGCGGCGTATGCCGCATTCGGATCCCCTCCTGCCCCGATATCCGCCATAGGTCCCACATTGGCCAGCTTGAGCTGGTCGGCAACCCTGGCAACGGTACCGCCTTCCTCATCCACACCAAGAAAAAGAGGGTAGGTGGCATAACCCGTCGTTTTGGAAAGCATTTCCGTAAGCTGTTCTTCCGATTGTATATTCTTGGCAAAATAAACCAAACCGCCCACCGGATATTTTTTCAGGGCCTCCTGTGTCCCTTCTCCTGCCTGTATAGCAGTCCCCACACCGGTAAGCTGTTCCGGCGTTATAAAGAACAAACCGGCGACCTTATCTTCCAGGCTCATATTTGCCACACAGGATTCCACCAGTTCCTCCAGGATTTCTTCCTGTGTCTGAACGCTTTCGGTCTCCGTCGCCGCTTCCCCCGCCGTTTCTGTTTCGGTCCCGTTCTGCTCCTCGGCCTCCGCCTGGGCCTGGGATTCTTCCTGAGCGCGGGATTCCTCCTGCTGTTTTTTCTCTTCCATAGCGTTGGAAATGTGCCGGACACCAAAAAATCCGCCGGTCACTAACCCGGCCAGCAGCAAAACTGCCACAATATAGGAAATAATCTGGTTCCTTACCCGTCTCTTCCGTCTTCTGTCTCTCCGGTTCATACCAACACTCCTTCCGTTCTTACCATAACAGTACCACAAATAGAAGCGGGTATCAATCATTTTTCATCACTGATACCCGCTCCTAAACTATGCTATCCAATGGCCTCTTCCTCCATTTTTTCTCCTCAGCTTGCTTTCCACTCATCCTACTCCTTGTACTCATGTACTGCAACGGTATTCATCATAATTCTTTGATGATTCTTCGTCACTCAAGTAAGTGTACTCATCCTGCTTCGGTTTTTAGCATCGTCCTTAAAGTATATTGTTATTGTTCTTTAAAGATTCCATTCTCTTCTTTCCGGGATTTCTTTAGTATGACGGCTCTTGTTCTTATCTGGTCACCATCTATAATAAATTACTTCTTTCAACTAAGGATACTGTTTCCTTCGCTCTATAGAACCTTTTCTTTAAACTAAAGCTATCGGCTTCTGTCGTTACTTTAAACTAAAGATAATCTTCTCTGCTGTCAGAAATTTTCTCGTTCTTCAAAAGAATCTTTATTTACAGTTACCAGTTTACCAGATAGTTTCCGTTTCCTTCATTCTAAAGCGTTTCCTTCTGAAAGAAAATCCTTTCTTCTTTATGAACAATCTTTAAGGCTTCCTTATTAAGTTGTCTTGTACTGTTATTGTTTTTTCTCCTTTAATATTACTTTAAAGGGATTAACTTACGTTTTCGGTGGTCTGTACCTTCCTTTCCTCTGTTTTTTGTTTACTTCTTTGTTTGTGACTTCATTATATCTGTATAAATTAGAAATGTCAATATATTTTTAGACTTTTTTCTTAATTCTTTTAATTTTAACATTTTATATAATCATTTCCAATGTATTATATGTATTTTGCTTATTATTGTATGAATTATCTGACAATTTATTTTGATTCTTCTTTTCCACTTCTACATAAAGGAACCGTTCAGACGGCCCCTTGTGTCCTGCGGCATCCCCCTCCCCTTCTTTTCCCTGGGGCTGCGGTACTGCGGGGAATCCTGGAAGGGGCCGTCTGAATTGTTACTATATGTAAACCGGTCAAAAATAGCGGCAGATACAGATAAAGCGTCTGAAACAGCCCGTAAAGGCAGCTTCAGACGCTTTTATCCCGTATTCCGTATTTACCGCAGCAAACGGCGGCTTAAATCTGTACCAGCACAAAAATATTATAAATAGCGCGGATAGCGGCTTCAAAATCTTCATTTCTTACGCCGATGATAATATTCAGCTCGCTCGAGCCCTGATCGATCATTTTAACGTTGACATTGGCATGGGCCAGAGCGGAAAAAATTCTTCCCGCAGTACCTCTGGTGGATTTCATTCCCCGGCCAACTACCGCTATCAGCGCCAAATCGGATTCAATGTCAATCGTATCCGGATGCGCGAGACGGTGGATGGCGGAAACCACCTTCTGTTCCTTATCCATGAATTCATCCTGATGGACAAATACGGTCATGGTATCAATACCAGAAGGGACATGCTCAAAGGAAATGCCGCTGTCTTCAAAAGCCTGAAGAACCTTTCGGCCAAAACCTATCTCCGCATTCATCATATCCTTTTCAATATTTACGGAGCAGAAGCCTTTTTTACCGGCAATCCCGGTGATGACAAATTTGGATTTCTGGCAGGTGCTTTCCACGATCCAGGTTCCGTTATCCTCCGGTGCATTGGTGTTGCGGATATTAATCGGAATCCCTTCTTTTCTTACCGGGAAGATAGCGTCCTCGTGAAGGACGGTGGCCCCCATATAAGAAAGCTCCCGCAGTTCCTTGTAGGTAATGGTGTCGATACCCACCGGATTGGGGATAATACGGGGATCTGCAATCAAAAAGCCAGATACATCGGTCCAGTTCTCATAAACCTCCGCATGGACAGCCTTTGCCACGATGGAACCGGTAATGTCGGATCCTCCTCTGGAAAAGGTGCGGATGCTGCCGTCAGGCTGTGAGCCGTAGAACCCGGGGATAACGGCGTACTCTTCTTTTTCCAGACGTTCGGACATGACCTTATCGGTCTTGGCCGCATCGAAAACGCCCTCTTCATCAAAGAAAATCACTTCTGCGGCATCAATAAAGGTGAATTTCAGATAAGCGGCCATAACGATCCCATTTAGATATTCTCCTCGGGAAGCGGCATAATCCCTGCCTGCCTTCTTTTTAAAATTAGCAGAAATGGTTTTAAATTCTTCTTTGAGGGAGAGTTCCAGGCCCAGGCCCTTGATGATCTCTTCATATCTGTCTTCAATAGCCTTCAGCTGCTCCTGAAAGGGCTTATCTTCTTCCGCCGCCCCATAGCAGTCGTAAAGCATATCCGTCACCTTGGTATCTTTCTTGTTACGTTTTCCGGGTGCGGAGGGTATCACAAACCGTCTTTCCTCATCGGCTTTTATAATCCCGCCCACCTTCATGAACTGTTCTGCACTGGCGAGGGAGCTTCCACCGAATTTAACCACTTTTTTCATACTTACTTTTCCTCTGCCACCGGAAGACGGCGGCTTTTATCCTTTCCTTACTGATGATTTTTATGAGAAACGTCCAGACAGGCATTGTCTTTACTTTTTATGCTTGATCTGCAGGAATTGGTCCATGAGCTTATAGCCTTCCGGGATATAGTTTCCGCTTAAAATAGCTTCCGCTTCGTTATAATTCCAGTCGTTCTTCTGCGGTCTGGTGCTGTCATAAATAAGATAAGGCACGTTCTCCGCCGTGTGGGTACGAATCCGTATAGGAGTGGGATGATCCGGCATCACCAGCAGCCTGTAATCCACTCCGCTTCTGTCAAGAGCAGAAGTCAGGGGGCCAATTACCCTGGTATCCAGGTACTCAATGGCTTTCAGTTTCTTCTCAAGGCTTCCCTGATGTCCCATTTCATCCGGGGCTTCCACATGGATATAAGCAAAATCATAGCCGCCCTTTGTCAGCGCATCCACAGCCGCCTGGGTCTTTCCCTCATAATTGGTATGAAGTCCGCCGTTGGCGCCTTCCACCTCGGCCACATCCATTCCGGCCCCTACGGCAATACCCTTCAGCAAATCCACGGCGGATATCATAATGCCTTTTTTCCCCGTTTTTTCCTGGAAAGAGGGCAGGGCCGGACGGGTTCCGGCTCCCCAGAACCAGCAGCAGTTGGCCGGATTCAGGCCATTGCGTCGGCGCTCTTTGTTAATTGGATGACTTTTAAGCAGCTCATAGCTTCTTTCCATCATTTCATACAGCTTTTTATCCGAAGGCAGGTAGGGGGCAATTTCCCTTCCGAGCACATCATGGGGCGGGGTCAGTTCTTCCGCTTCCCCGTTTTTCCAAATCAGGCAGTGGCGGTAACTGGTTCCCACATAAAAATGATAAGGCTCTGCGTCCATTTCTTCCATTACCGCATGCAGAAGCACACTGCAGTCTTTTGTGCTGATTTCACCGGAGCTGTGATCCAGGATTCTTCTTTTGGAAAAGGGGATTCCCTCTTCTTCCGAAAGGGTCACGATATTACACCGCATGGCGATGTCTGTATCCTGCATAGGAACGCCTATGCTGAGGGCCTCCAGAGGGGAACGCCCGGAATAATACTTCCTTGGGTCATATCCCATGACAGAAAGGTTCGCTGTATCGGATCCCGGCTTCATTCCTTCGGGTATGGTGCTAACCATGCCTATTTCCGATTTTTTGCTTAACACATCCAGAGCCGGTGTCTTTGCATAAGAGAGAGGTGTTTTTCCATTCAGGCGGGATAACGGCTCATCCGCCATTCCATCCCCCAAAACAACCACATATTTCATTTCTTCCTCGATTCCGCCGAGCTGTACGGCTTTTCTTCAGAGCGTGTTTTAAATTGGATATGGAAACACACTCTAGTCTTCTTCCAGACGGATCCGGCTGATAAACCCGGGCAGTTCCGAGGTTTTTGCAGCAAATTCCCTTTCCGTCATTACAGGAGTTACAAAGCCGAATTCTCCGCTCACGCCATCTGCTTCTATTTTTTCCACTTCACCGAAGAGCTTCCTGACCGCTTCCTCCGATTTTTCGGAAACACGGACGAAGAACTTCCTGGAAGAATCCTCCATACTCTTAAGGGAAAGCTTTTCTTCCTCCCAGATACAGATGATATGCTTCCGGCCGTGTTTGGCACAGTCAATCACATCGGACACCACCGCGCTGGCCGTGGGCAGCTTTCCTGCGCCCCTTCCGTAATACATGGAATCCCCCAGTGTATTCCCTCTGATAAAAATAGCGTTAAAAACATCATTGACGCTGTGAAGCGGGTTCTTTTCCCCGATCATAAAAGGGGCTACCATGGCATAATATTCACCGCCGGCTTCTTTTGCTCCGGCTAACAGCTTAATGAATTTATTCATTTTTTTCGCATAGAGGAAATCCTCTTTCGTTATTTTCGTAATTCCTTCCGTGTAGATATCTTCGTAGCGGACGGTTTTTCCTGTCATCAGGGAAGACAGGATTGCAATTTTACGGCAGGCATCATAGCCCTCCACATCGGCTTCCGGATTACGCTCGGCATAGCCTTTTTCCTGGGCTTCCTTCAGGCAGGAATCGAAATCGCATCCTTCTTCCGCCATCTTGGTGAGAATGTAATTGGTGGTACCGTTGAGAATGCCGTTAATCAGTTCAATGCGTTCCGCGGTAAGAGCCACATTCAATGGACGGATAATGGGGATCCCGCCGCCCACACTGGCTTCAAACAGATAATTGCAGCAGTTTTCCCTGGCGGTGCGGATTAACTGTGCCCCATGGTTAGCCACCAGCTCTTTATTGGAAGTACATACGCTTTTTCCGGCTTTCAGGGCCTGCATGGAAAAGGTGAAGGCAGGCTCGTTGCCTCCCATCGTTTCACAGATAATGGATACCTCGGGATCGTTTAAGATAATGCTGTAATCATGAACCACCCTGTCTTCGTACGGATCCCCCGGAAAATCCCTTAAATCCAGTATGTATTTCACATGCAGTTCTTCTCCTGCCCGTTTGTCAATGACCTCTTTATTTGTCTCAATTACTTCAACAACTCCGCTTCCCACCGTGCCATATCCCAGTACCGCTACGTTTATCATATCTCTTCCTCCGTCTGCTTTTCTTTTGTAGAGCTTTATTCCTTCGCCAAAATCTTGACGTTACGGACACCTGTTTTCTCTTCCATGGTTTCCAGCATTCTGGATACATCTCCCGTAGTGCTGAGAACCTGGACACTGATGCTTAAGGATGCAACGCCGTTGATGGGGATACTCTGATGGATCGTCAGAATATTGGCGCCGAAGTCCGCGATCACCTTCAGCACATCGGACAAAAGCCCCGGCTCATCCTCAATTGACATGGCCAGTGTAATTGTGGTACCCTGGGCATTGTCATGAAAGGGAAATATATCATCCTTATATTTGTAAAAGGAACTGCGGCTGATGTCCACCTTCTCCACCGCATCCTGGATGGTGGCGGCTTTTCCTGAATCCAGCAGCCGTTTGGCCTCCACTACCTTAAGCAGGACCTCCGGAACCGCCTTCTGTTTCACTACATAATAATCCGTTTTTTTCTGCATATTTTTCATTTCGTATCCGAAGCCTCTTCCTCTGTAAAAGCCTTTATTTTAACATGTCTTTCCACTGCAAACATTTGTGTGTCACCGATGGATATTGTAGCATAGGGTTTCCGGGAAAGCAATAAAAACTTTCAGGCGGATTGTATTTTTAGGAATACAATCCGCCTGAATATGGCATTAATATAAGCGGTTCCAGTATTTACCACAGGAAAAGAAGGAGGTAACGGATACCCAGCAGAAGCAGCATGTGACCGGGATAAAAGAAATAGAAGAAATATTTGCCTTTTTTCATATATCTTTTACCATTGCCCGCATACAGGAATAAAAATGCAAAAATACAGAATACCTCTACGGACAGGGAGGAAACGATCCCCGCTGCCGTATGCAGCCCTAAAAGCACATCCAGGAAGAAGGAGGCCAAAAAGAAAAGGGGGGAAAGCAGGCACTGCCTCTTTCTGTCGCCGCGCAGCAGATAGAGGGCGGCAATCAAAACCACACCCTTATAATCATAATCCGTCCTCATTAGCAGGGCTGCCGTCATCCCGGCAGCAAGTATCACGATACTGCCTCCGACGGACCATGCTTTGCTTTCCCATTTCCCGGCCCGGCGAAGCCCCGTCAGCGTCAGAAGGCCGATGAGCAGCGTCCAGAATACATTCTGGTAATCCGGCGTGATGCCGCCGAATAAAAGCAAGTCAAAAGGCAGCTCGGAAAGCAGGGCAAACCCGAAAAGACGGAGGGCATATCTGGGGACGCTTCTTGTATGGAGGAAACCCTGTACCAAAAGGTAGCAGTATATGGGAAAAGCCAGCCTGCCCACACACCGCATCAGCTCATCCACTGTCAGACAGATCCGGAATGCCTGGCTGTCATAGGGAAAACTCTGTAAAAAAAAGGCCTCCATAATCCCTGCCCCGGTATGATCAATAAACATGGTTACCAAGGCAAGAAGCTTCAGCGCATCTAACGAAAATCTTCCGTTTTTATCCCTCAGATTACTGATTACGGTCTGCGCACCGTATCTTTTTTTTCCCATAAAATCCTCTCCGTCTCTATAATTGTCCTGCTGTCCTCATGTGTGCATGTAAAAATAACGGAGCCTGCGGCCCCGTTATCCGTTTTCTTACTTGTAACTGTGAAGGTACTAAACAGTTCTTTTCCTTATACGAGCGGATATTTATCAGTTAATGTCTGAACAATAGCCCTGGCCTCAGGAATCTTATCCTCGCCGCCTTTGATAACCAAAGAGATCGCTTCCGCTATCCTGTCCATATCCTCCGTGTTCATTCCTCTGGAGGTAACGGCAGGGGTTCCCAGACGGACACCGCTTGTCACAAACGGGGATTTCGGGTCATTGGGGATCGTATTTTTATTGCAGGTGATGTGAGCCGCATCCAGCAGCTTCTCCACCGCTTTTCCGGTAAGATCAAAATTGGTCAGATCCACAAGCATGAGATGGTTATCCGTACCGCCGGAAACAATCTTAATCCCGCGATCCATCAGGCCGCGGCAGAGCGCCTGTGCATTGTCGATAATTCCCTGCTGGTACACCTTGAAATCATCGCTCAGGGCTTCCTTGAAGCAAACAGCCTTTGCGGCGATAACATGCATGAGGGGACCGCCCTGGATTCCGGGGAAAATCGCTTTGTTAAAATTATATTTTTCTGCGGCTTCCTTATTGCAGAGGATCATACCGCCTCTGGGGCCGCGCAGAGTCTTATGGGTTGTGGTGGTCACCACATCCGCATACGGGATGGGGCTGGGATGCAGCCCTGCGGCAACCAGGCCGGCAATATGGGCCATATCCACCATCAGGCAGGCTCCCACCTCGTCGGCAGCTTCCCTGAAGGCTTTGAAATCTATCGTCCTTGCATAAGCGGATGCTCCTGCAATGATCATTTTAGGTTTGCATTCTCTGGCGGTTTGTTTTAACTGATCATAATCGATGAAACCCTCATCATTCACGCCGTAGGGAACGATGTTAAAATATTTGCCGGACATATTCACCGGGCTTCCGTGGGTAAGATGTCCGCCGTGATCCAGGTTCATCCCCATAATCGTATCACCGGGGTTCAATACGGCAAACTGTACCGCCATATTGGCCTGTGCTCCGGAATGGGGCTGCACGTTGGCATAATCACAGCCGAACAGCTCTTTGGCACGCTCAATAGCCAGATTTTCCACCACATCCACACAGCCGCATCCGCCATAATATCTCTTGCCCGGATAGCCTTCCGCATACTTGTTGGTCAGTACGCTTCCCATTGTGGCCATAACAGCCTTGCTGACCCAGTTTTCGGAAGCGATCAGCTCGATATGGCTGTTCTGTCTTTCCTGTTCGTCCACAATCGCCTGTGCGATTTCCGGATCCGTCTTCATCACATCGTCCAGAGAATACATCTTTCAACCTCCTGCATATTTCTATCAACGTCCGGTAATTTCACAGAGCACGGCCGCATTTTATGAAACCACATAACTTGGATCGATACCAGTGGGGGATACCGAATTATCTCTGCCCGCCACTGCCTTTATCTGAGGTTCGGCGCTTCAACCACCTCTAGTACTGGCAAAAAACGAAACGCTTATTATGTCAAATTATGATGATTATAGCATACATTAAGTTAATTGCAAATATAAATAAATCAAAAAATTATTCTTATTCTTTTCTTAAGTCCTGTCCGCGCCCCTTTACTTGCCATTTCTTTTCTGTTACAATACAACCTTAGAAAATTAAGTTTTATGGGGAAAGCCGGGGAGAAACATATGTATTCATTTTTGGTAAATCCTGCCTCCCGTTCCGGACGGGGACAGAAGTACTGGGAACGGATCAAGAGTATTCTTGAGGAAAGAAAGATACCATATCAGGTTTATTTTTCCCAGGGACCCGGCGATATTGTCAGGCTGGCTGAAATGCTCACCGGTTCTCTGCCGGCCGGCGGAGAGGACATCCATCTGATTATTTTAGGCGGGGACGGCACGGCGAATGAAGCCGTGCAGGGGATCCGGGACTTTAAAAGGACCCGGTTCAGCTACATCCCTACCGGTTCCAGCAATGATCTCGCACGGGATACCGGCATCAGCCGAGACCCTGCCGAAGCATTGGAACGCATACTATCTTCCGCCAGGGAACGGCCTATGGATGTAGGCTTTCTTCATTATAATAGTGTTTATAAATCCGACGGCAGGCCGCGTGAGGACAAACCGGTGCCTCACGACAGACGTTTTCTGGTAAGCTGCGGCATTGGTTTTGATGCCGGCGTATGCCAGGAAGCCATGCATTCGCACATAAAGGATTTCCTAAACAAGATAGGACTTGGCAAGCTGACCTATCTGGGAATCGCGTTAAAACAGCTGATCCGCTCCGGAAATGCGGCTGCTGAGCTGACTGTGGAGAAAGACGGGCTGTCTTCCGAAAAGGTGAATCTGTCCCGGCTGATGTTCATTGCCTGTATGTCCCACTGCTATGAGGGCGGCGGATTCTACTTCTGTCCCGGCGCCGACGCGTCGGACGGAATACTGGATTTATGTACGGTCAGCGGCGTGCCCAAGTGGAAGGTGCTTATGGTGCTCCCCACCGCTTTTACAGGAAAGCACTACCGTTATGACGGCGTGGAACGCTACAGCGGCCGTTCCGTCCGGATACATACCACAGTCCCTCTATGGGTACATACGGACGGCGAGGTATCCTGCCTTTCAGACGACATCACAGTAAGCTGTACCAGACAGCTGCTTCGTTTTTACTATTAATTTATCATGAGGCGATTATTATGAAAAATATCTATGAAAAGTATAAACACATATTGCCCTTTGCCTTATATTTCCTCGTCTACATGGTTTGGTTTTCCTGGCTGGAGCAGAGACATATCTGGAAATACCAAATCATCCATATGGCGGTTGATGATCATATTCCGTTTAATGAAATATTTATCATTCCTTATTTTTTGTGGTTTGTTTATGTACCGGCTGTTGTCCTGTACCTGGCCCTCAAGAATAAGGACGATTACTACAGGACGGCGATTTTCCTCTGCACCGGAATGACGGTCTTTCTGCTGGTGTCCACCTTTTTCCCGAACGGACATCGGTTAAGGCCGGCGGTTATGCCCCGAGACAATATCCTCACCCAGATGGTGGCATCGCTGTACCGTACCGATACTCCCACCAATCTGTGGCCGAGCATCCATGTATATAACTCCCTGGGCGCACATATCGCCTTGTCCCATTCCCAGCTGGGTAAAAAGAAATGGCTGCGCTTCGGTTCCGCTGCACTCTGTGTTTCCATCATACTGGCTACTGTTTTCCTGAAGCAGCATTCTGTTTTTGACATGCTGACAGCCTTCGTTATGGCAGCCGCCATGTACGGCGTGGTTTATCACTATGATGTCCTCGTATACCTGAAACAGCACCGCACGGCAAGACGGGCCGCCAAAGCTGCACACAACGAAATCAAATAACGGCATTTATCCCAATCACCCGCTTGTCTACCGACAGTCGGGTGATTTTTTCCTGCCTGTCCTATACAATAAAAGCAAATACAGGAGGTATCAGCTATGGATAACCAAGCAATCGGGCTGTTTATCAGACAGCTTCGCACAGAAAAGAATCTCACGCAAAAGGAGCTGGCGGATCGGCTTCACGTAACGGATAAAGCGGTATCAAAATGGGAACGCGGCCTTTCCCTTCCCGCTATTGATCTGCTCAGCCCCCTGTCCCGGGCCCTGGACATTTCCGTCGTGGAATTAATGGACGCCCAGCGCCACCAGGAAAACAGCATTGACCTGGAAAAAGCAAACGCCATACTGGAAGACACCACCCAGCGTCTTAAAAGAACCATCCGCTTCAAACGCCTCGCCCTTCTCCTGATCTTTATCCTCCTTTTCATCACCACCCGGATAAGCGGCCGGCTCCTCTGGAACCAGGGCCTTCTTCTGGACGAAAGGAACGTGAGCATACAGGACATCTATTACGTTCCCCTGGACAACACTCTTACCTGGATCGGTTTCGCCCTGCAGTTCCTTCTCCTCTGGATCACCTTCTTTGCGGCCCTCCGCAAGGAGTAACCGACCTGATGTTTCCTTTCATGGGCCGGGAACAAAAAAGTGCCGGGAAATCCGGCACTTTTTTCTGTATACATTGGTTAATTGAACTTAAAAAACCGCTGGCAGAGTTTATACCCTTCCACGGATATTTTTCTTCCTCCCTTACCCGGCAGATTGGTATAGCTTCCCAAAAGGCCGTAGCGGAGACGGAAGAACACCATCGGGTCCTTCTGCTTGATATATTTCCAAAGCTCGTTTTTCTTTTCCAGGTTCTCTTCGGTACCGGAATAAATCAGCATGATCGAAGAGACCGTGGTAATAATATCCAGATAGTTAAGCATATAATTACGCAGCTTTTTGTGGGTAGCCAGGAATTGCTTTTTGGACACCACATAGTCCACCATAATCTTGTTGACCTTGATCTGCTGGTCAATCCTGCCTATCATCACCTGCTCATTTACCGACTGATCCGCTCTTCCGATATAGTAGCGGTAAAAATTGACATCCATATAATACATCTTTTTCACAAAGGGAAGAGGCTCGAAAACAAACAGGTTGTCTACATAAAAAGTATGCTCCGGCAGCTTCAGACCGCAGTCTTTTAACAGCCTGGTCCTGAAAATCACGGAATGCATAAGGATATACTGCCCCTTATGGAACCGATGTACATCATTCCAGGAAAACAGCTCATCCTCCGGCAGTACATGATGGTAACGGATTACCTTTTTGCGCTTTTCGCCTTCTTTTTCATATACATAGTTGGCAATCAGCATGTCCAGCACTTCTTCACCGCCGGTAAGCTGTGTCAGCTTATCTAAAATTTCCCGGTAGGCCGTGTCCGACACCCAGTCGTCACTGTCCACCACTTTAAAATAAAGGCCGGAAGCATTCTCGATACCGGTATTTACAGCTGATCCATGACCTCCGTTTTCTTTATGGATCACGCGGACTACAGAAGGGTGTTTTTCCGCATATTCATCCGCAATTGCGGCTGTTCCATCGGTGGAACCGTCATCCACAATCAGTATTTCCACATCCTCCCCTCCCGGCAGGAGGGATTCGATGCACTTTCGCATGTACTTTTCAGAATTATAGCAGGGTATTGTTATTGACAGCAGTTTCATAGCTTCCTCCGTTTCGCGCCCCCGGCTTTCCTTTCCGTTTTGGCCCGGCGCATCCTTGCTGATTTGTAACTGTTCCGTATCACACAGCTGCTTCCATTTCAAATTTATCCCCGCATATCGCAGCCACGCCCGGGTACCGCATCAATCCGCCGTTTGATAAGAGTTTTCAAATTTCTCATTTCCCAGCCGGATTTGCAGATAGTCCGTATAAGCGGCATATGCGGAGGGAATCGGATATTCCTTCTCGGTACGTGAAGGCTCCACAAACAACAGTCCTTCCTTCGAACCTCCCACCGGCTCCAGTTCATCCACCCGGATACAATAGCCCACCATATCCCATTCCTTGTGTGAAAAAATATGTCTGGAGTCAGGAAGCCTGCTTATCCGTAAAGGATGCATTCCTTTTTCTTTCAGGAATGCCAGCACCTCCTCCCGGCTGAGATGTCCTTCCACAGAAGGGAACTCATACATTCCCGCCAGCAGCCCCTTTTCCGGGCGTTTCCGTATTGCCGTCCTCACGTCATCCTGTATCACCAGGATCGTTCTTTTCTCTATGGTACGCTCCTTTTTCGGGGATTTTTGCGGAAAATCCGTTTCCGCCGACAGCCTGTGGGCCTGGCAGCGGTCTTCCCATGGGCATTCTCCGCATTTGGGAATTCCGTTAGGTATACAAACCGTTGCACCCAGCTCCATCAACGCCTGGTTAAAATCACCGGGGCGCTCCCGGGGGATCACCGCCAGCAAATCCTCTTCCACGCTCTTTCTGACTTTTGCATTCAGCATATCCCGGTCATCCGCCCGGTACCGGGCAATCACCCGGAGTACATTTCCGTCCACCGCGGGTACCGGCTCCCCATAGGCGATGGAGGCCACCGCACCTGCCGTATAGCTGCCGATTCCCGGCAGTGTCAGAAGTTCTCCGGCCGTGGAAGGCATGACACCCGCATGTTCGGCCATAATAACCCCTGCCGCCTTCTTCAGGTTCCTGGCCCTGTTGTAATACCCCAGGCCCTCCCACAGCTTCAGAAGCCTGTCCTCGGGCGCGTCAGCCAGCGACGCTATATCGGGAAAGCTTTCCATAAACCGCTGGAAATAAGGCTTTACGGCCTCCACCCGCGTCTGCTGCAGCATGATTTCCGATATCCATACCCGATAGGGTGCCGGATCCTCTCTCCATGGAAGGATACGCCTGTTCCCATCATACCATTTAAGCAGCGGAGCCGCAATAGCTTCCAGATTGTCTCCTGCCTCTTTATCCGGATCCAGAACCACCGGTATTTTATAAGTGATTTCCATACTGTCACGGGCCACATGGCAGCCATAGGCATACAGCCCCACTCCGGCGGCCTCCGCCTTCTCCAGCGCCAGGGCAAAAGCCGGCTGTGTCTGTCTGTTAGGCGTGAAATACCGGACGCCTTCCATCTGTACCACAAAAAGGATCCCCGCATCGTATCCGTTTTTCTTAGCCTGTACCAGCTCCTCCACATGCTTAAGGGCACGCAAAGAAGGTGCATCCGGAAACAGAGCCGCTCCCTCCGTTTCCAGGGTTACACCTTTCACCTCCAGCCATATGTTATGCTCTTGCGTTTCAATATAAAAATCAAACCGGGAATTCCCATAGGTGCATTCCGGCCGGATCCGTTTTACCCCCGGGAACAGGCCTCCGGAGGCCAGCCACTCTCCCGCTGCCTTATTCGGCGCCGCGGAATCCACGTTTACCATGCGGCCCTCTTTTTCCACACCGATCAGATCATAAGCCGTCTTTCTTTCCGGATTTCCGCTTTTTTCCAGATATACACGGACACCTCTGTACAGAAGTTCTTTGCATCTTCCGGTATTTTTTACATGCACCTTCTCCTGCCTTCCCTCTATTTCCACATAGGCAATGAACCGGTTTGGCCTTTCAATAAAAATGCCTTCCTTTATATTTTCATATTTCATAAATTACCTGCTGCCTTTTTTCTATACTGTCCTTTTCTATGCGATACATTTTCTATACTGTCCCATTTTCTATTCTATACCGCCCTTAACGTCCGGATTTCCTTTCTCCGGCTTCTCCTCTTTCCGGCAACGGCATGGCACCCTGGCGGAGGGTACCACTGCAGCGGCATTTCCCGTATGCACCGCCTGATCGTCAAAAAAGATGTGGGCGCCGAAGGCAGCCAGAATCTCCTTTTTGGAAATGCCTCCCAGAAAAAAAGCTTCATCTATCCTGATATTCCATGCGCGCAGGGTCCTGATAACCCGTTCATGGGCCGGTGCGCTTCTGGAGGTGACAAGGGCCGTCCTGATAGGTGTCTGATCCGGCGGGAACTCCTGCTGCAGTACAGCAATGGTTTTGAGGAAGCGTGCAAAAGGCCCTTCCTCCAGGGGACTGCCGGCCTTGCGCCGTTCGTTTTCTTCAAAAGCGGCAAGCCCCTGCTCCTGGAAAATCCGTTCGGATTCATCCGTAAACAGGACAGCATCCCCGTCAAAGGCAATGCGGATCTGCCGGATTTCCTCCTCCCGGGCATATTCCCTCACACCGTCGCAGATTATGCCTGCCGCAATGCCGGAATCCACTGCCCGCTGCACGTCATCCTCACAGGCAGAAAGAAAAAGGTCCGTACGGAAGGCTTCCAGGTAAGGGGCAAGGGACGCGCCCCCTGCAAGAACCGCACGGGTGATATCCAGCCCATAATGCTCTATGGAACGGAAAACACGCAGCGAAGTATCCGCGCTGTTTCTTGACATCACGATGACTTCCACCCGGCCCTTCTGACCGGGCAGCCTATTGATGGCAAGAAGCGCCTTTATCAGAGGAAATCCGGGGCCGGGCTTCAGGATATCCGCCTCATGCTCCGTCTGATACTTCCGGTAGCTTTCCACACCTTCTTTTTCAAATATTTCATTTTCCAGGCACAGATCAAAAAGCGCCCTTGTGGAAACGCCTATAACCAGCCTGTTGTCCAAATCATATGCCATGAAGTCCTCCTCCTTCGGTGCAGGACAGAGTCTTCTTTATAGCCGGTACGCCGGATACAATACCGTACCGGAAGCTCCCGGCGTTATCTGCTGTTATCTGAGTCGGTTGCATTCATATTTTTCCAGTGTTATCAGACAATTTTTCAATGTCTGGTAACGCTCCTCCAGTTCCCCTTCTTCCAGCTCCAGGTCCAGGGATACGGCAATGGTATTCAGCATTTCATCCGTAATCCGGCTGTGCAGGCCAACCATGATATTCAGCTTATCCTCATAGGTATCCGCATCCAGAAACTGCAGCAGCAGCGGATCCAAAACCGCTTCCTCCTCTTCCGCTTCCTCAGTTGTCCGTTCCGGTCCGGGAAAAGCCTGTTCTGCGGCAAAAGCTTCATGTCCCGCAGCAGATATATCAGCGGCAGGATGTCCCTGCTCACCAGATGCCTTCCGCATAACCGTTTTATCCTCCGCCGGAGCAAAGGGCTGTGAAGCTTCCGTCTCCGGCATGCCACCCTGTCCCAGAATCTGAGGTACCAGGGTAAAACGGTATTCCGCCTTTGCTTCCGGATATTTATCATGATCAACCTGGCTCACAAACAGGTTAAGCGGCCTTACAAATACCGGAAAATCACCGTATAGCGCCTGATAAACCACCATGCTTTCCCCTGTTTCGGAATGGGTTGCAAGCGTGATAACTTTATAAAGATTTCCTTTGAAATGCTGATATATTTCGTTTGGCCTGGGGGTTCTTTCCATATTCTTCTCTCCCGTCCGCACGTAAGGTTCCGGCTCATATTATCCGTCGCTTTTCCGGTTCTCTCCCGGTCGTGCTTTTTTGCTTATTATACCCCCAAACGATATTTATGTCATTCCCCAAATCCAAAGTGCTCAAAGAAATTCCTGGTAAAGGCTGCAGCCTTCCACACCGAATTCCACTTTGCCCACGCGATCCAGAATGGCTTTTTTCTGCAGGCTGTCCAGTCTGTCAAAGCGTTTGTTATGGATTTTCAGGAAATAGCTGCGTTCCCCTGATACATCCCTGGTATAGGTAAGTGTCAGGCCGCAGTTGGAATATCCTTCCTGCTTCAGGGTATCCCTCACCCGATCCAGATATTCCTCTTCCAGCCGGATGTAATATTTCTCATCCAGCCTCACTCTGTCTTTTGTCTGGCTCATCACCGTCCCTGTAATAAAAAAAGCGCAAATGAGCATCAACACTGCGGTAACTGCCAGAAGGCCGGTTCTTTTTCTTACTATTTTCCTCATAAACATTTTCCTCCGCCCTGCACCTTTTTGCCTATTATGGCACTTATGCTGTACGATAATACGGACTCATCGGCTTGTCTGTCCTCTTATGACGGATACTATTCCGTCTCTCTTTCATTAGATGCAGATGGGAGGGGAAACGTTTCAAAAAATATGAATTTTTCCGGTAATTATCCAGCTGGTGTGTCCATTCACCGGACAGACCGTCAATTTCCAAATAAATTAACTGAACTGAAAACTCCGCCTGTGTCGGCGGTATAGGCGGAGTTCCAGTTAGTAATATAATCTTTGCAGATTTTTAAAAAAACTTTGCATTTTATTTTTAGTATTATCAAAGATTTCATAATTAATTTGCGGAAATTCCTCATTACCAAAATTCCTTGTATTTATATACGTCTTATAGTTCAATTCAATCTGTAATGCTTCACATGAATTAAGCCGCCCACCATGCTCCTGCACAATAAAGCCGCCTGGAAAAGGGGTATTATCCTGTATAATAAAATTCTCTTTTTTCAGT
Organism: Eisenbergiella sp. OF01-20; assembly: GCF_003478085.1. NCBI lineage: Bacteria > Bacillati > Bacillota > Clostridia > Lachnospirales > Lachnospiraceae > Eisenbergiella > Eisenbergiella sp. OF01-20. Next base: position 24,549 of record NZ_QUES01000037.1, read on the forward strand.
ATTCTTTTAATAATACCGAAAAAATTTCCCGAAGCAGTTTTTCCAAACCTGTTTCCCAGAACTAAATCACAGTCAAGATTACATCCGAAGCTATGCAAATCCAGTAAAATAGCACTAGAAAAACATCTTTTCTTTTGGGAAAGTAAATCTCTGAGCCGCTCATGATAAGGTTCATAAATTACATGAATCCTGTTTTTTATTTCCGCATCGCTTATTTCCTCCTTATACATCTCATATCCCATCGTCGTTTGTTTATAAACAGGATGGTTTTCGTATGCTCCTGTCAAATTATTCCCGCACTTTCTGTTCAGATCAATTACATACCTGCTTACATCATTTATTATTACAGTAAACCCCATTTCCGGTAAAAAAGAATATAAATCAGATAGATACCAATCCATATTGGGTAATACTATATTATCATTAAGCTTTTCTTTCATAACCGGAGGAATAAACGTACCGCTATGGGGAAGGCTGACAACAACAGGGAAGCTATTATTATCGCAATTATAAATAGTATAATATTTATTTTCGTTTCTCAAAGTCCCATCCATTTTGTCACCTCTTATGGAGTAATTTTTCCAATTCTTCAAAACTATTAATTATCATTCCCTTATAAAGTACTTTGTCCCGGTCAAATAAAATGGGAACTATCCCCAATTCCGCTGCCGCATCTAAATTATTTATGTTGTTATCAATAAAAATACAATCCTGAGGCTTGCTTTTACTTCCTTCCAATGCAATATTGAATATTCTTTTATCCGGTTTTCTGCAGTTTACATCACCACTCACGATTTTACACCGAAAGTATTTATTAAGTCTGTAGTACTCAGTAAGATAGGCACTCCATTCGGATATATCATTAGATACCAAAACAAAGTTGTAATTTGCACTATATTTTTCTGCAAAAGTTATAAATTCCTCATCTAATGTCAGATATTTTTCCAGATAATTCTTCATATGGTATTGGGGATCTTTAAATCCTAATAATGTCAGAAAATGCTCTGAACTTATCTCTCCGTTTCCGGCTTTTGTAAATAACTGTTCTTCTTTTATTTGTCTTACCAATCTTTCATGTTCCTGCTTTGGAAAATACTGAAAAATATAAGGTATAAAATTACCCTTGCTTTCTTTTACTATAACGCCATACATATCGAAGAATATCGTTCGGATCATTTTCTCTCCTGCCTTGTCCTATTAATTCCGGCTGATAAAAGCAGGGCCTTTGCACCCCGCCGCCCTTTCCATCCGGAAAGAACCGCCGGGGCACAAAGGCCCTGCTTTTTTTCTTTTATTGTATCACTTCCCCGACAAGCTTATTTACCAGCGCTCCGTCGGCTTTTCCCTTCACACGGGGCATAAGCGCCTTCATGATTCTGCCTTTATCTTTTCCAGCAGGTGCTTCGAGTCCCAAAGAGGCAAGAACCTCCTGTATTTCTCTGCGGATCGCTTCTTCACTCATTTCTTCGGGGGCAAATTCCTTCAGGACGGCCAGTCGTTTTTCGCATTCCTCGATTATGTCCGTTCTGTCTGCAGGTGCCAGTTCCCTGGTTTCCTGGGTCTGCTTGATCTCTTTTTTGATAACTTCATTTTCTTCCGCTTCCGTCAAATCCGACCTTTTATCAATCGCTTTATTTTTGAGGGCGGCAAGGAGGGCGGAAAGGGTGTCCTTTCTTTCCTTATCCTTGTTCTTCATAGCTGCGACCATTTCTGCCCTTACTTCTTCTATTTTACCCATATTTACTCCTTTCCGTGCGCCGAAGCACACCAACAAAATCCAGATTCCCGCAAGAAGCGCCATGTGCCGGATGACGCCAAACTTTTTTATCTACACCCATGCCGGGATACACGCCTGACAGCAGGGTGTTTACTCCAATTCTTCCCTGCAAAAGTAGCAGGTATACTTTTGCCCGCTTCCCTGAGGAAGCAGATTATCGGCACCGCAATAGGAACAGGCCACCCGGCGCATTCCCTGAGGCACGCTGTCCCCTTCATAGAGCCTTTTTGCGGCGGGGAGTCCGCCGGTCTCCCATCTGTCGCGCCGGAATTCCTGCTGCTTTTCCTGGCGGTGATCCGCCTCGTCCAGATTGGCCTTCTGTCTGAGATAGTCGGTTGTTGACATATCCGCTTTGGCGCCCTTTTTCTGTGAGGGGGAATAGGCTGTATTTTTAGTACCCGCATGCCTGCTTTTATCGGGTACCGTACCCGCTGAATAATTGGTTGCTCCCGTATGTACCGGTGCTGTCCCGGATTGCATTTCCCGCATCCCGGGCTGGGGCGCCGGGGAAGGCGTATAAGCCGGGGGCGCCGGCGGCGTTTGGTTATAATAAGGATTCTGATCCCCGCTGCCGCCGCTGCTTTTCCGTTTCAAAACACCGGATACGGCCGCCATAATTATAATCCACAGAACTATGGATATCAATCCGCTCATATTTTCTCTCCTAACTGTTCCGTATTTCCCAGTTCCTGCAATGTGTGTGGCACCTCCTGCAAAAACCGCTTTCCAAGCACACGCTATGCCCGCCCCGGGGTCCTGCCTCCGGAGCTGTATCTGACAATAAGAAGCTCCACTCCCATGGTATCATTCAGTTTTCCGCTTTTTACCGCCTCATCCGTACCCACGCAGGCTTCCAGGGCTTCACGCAGTTCTTCCTTCCGGAAACGGGCTGCCTGGCTCACATATTTTCCCGCAATAAAGCTGTGCAGCCCTGTTTTTTCACCGATTTTCCTGTTGTCATAGCCCTTTGCCTTCAGTTCTTTTACCTGCAGCAGAAGATTAAACTGCCTTCCTATAAGAAACAGGATGCGCATAGCCGGTTCCTTCAGTGCCAGCAGATCATAATACAGCTTCAGTGCCTGCTGCTGCCTGCCCATGGCGATAGCTTCCACCATATCAAAAATCTGGCTGGTCACCTGATGGGTGCAGACAGCTTCTATATCCGCTTCCGTAATCGTATCCTTTTTCAGGGTATAGCAAAAAAGCTTTTCCATTTCCCGGCTTATATTTTCCATGTCCGAACCGGTCTTCTGCAGGAAAAAATCCAGGCCGGATGAAGAAATGGCTTTATTCTCCTTCTTTACCCTGCCCAATATCCACCGCTTCAGCGTAGTCTCATCCTGGGTGGCAAATTCCACGGCGCAGCCGTTGTCCTTTACCGCTTTAAACAGCCGGTTTCTCTTATCAACCTCGGATTCCGTAAAAAGAATGCATACGGTGGATGCCGGTTCCTTCAGATAATCCGCAAGCTGTTCGCCGCCTTTCTTAAAAAAACCGCTGTCTTCAATGAGAATAACCCTTCTTTCGGCGAGAAAGGGCATGGTTTCCGCCAGATCAATAATCTCGCCGGGGTTTATATTTTTACCCTTGAAAACAGTGAAATTCATGGTGTCACCATCCTGAACAAGAGCTTCTTTCAGCTTGTCCCGGTATTGATTCTTCAGATAGGCCTCCTGCCCATATAGTAGATAAACCTGCCTGAATTGCTTTTTTTTCATGTCTTCCAACAGCTGCTGCATTTCAGGCCTCCTTTCTTCCGCTGTGCTGCTCTGTGACCGTCCCGTCTGAACGGTTACGTCCGGCCGCCTTTCTGTTACTGTTCACTCCGTGACCAGTAACATCTTTCTTTCCTATCATGACACATTCCCGTCTCTCAGTCAACGTCTAAAAAAAGGGGATGCCGCAGGGCACAAAGGGCTGTCTTTCATCCTGATCCGTTACAAAAAGGTTCCACCCAAATTTTTTCATTTTTTGCCCTTATTGTAACGGCACCGCTGCCGCTGGTGATAAGCACGGGAATTCCTCGTTCCGCAAAGCGCTGGAGCACCTCTTTGTGCGGATGTCCGTAGGTATTGTTTTTCCCGCAGGAAATCAGGGCAAGGGAAGGGGAAGCCGCATCCAGAAACGCCTCTGCCGACGAGGTGGCGGAGCCGTGGTGGGCTGTTTTGAGGATATCACAGTTTTCCAGCAGCTCCCTGTCCTCTTCCAGCATCTGAAGTTCTCCTTCCTCCTCCACATCTCCGGTGAGAAGAGCGGTGAAGCCCGGCTTATTTTCCTGCCCATCAGGGGCCGTGGGGTATGTCAAACGTTGTTTTCCTTCCACACTAAGCTTCAGCACCAAAGAGGAGGCATTGCGATCCTTGTAAAAACCGCCCTCGCGGGGATGGAGACATAAAAAAGCGGTCCTTCCGTCCCCGTCAAAAAGCTGATCTCCTGCAAGCATGCGGTATACCGGAATCCCATAGGTTTGGGCGCATGCCAGAAGCGTTTCCGGTTCTTCTCCGTCCGGCCCGGCCCCCGGCAGAACCAGACCGCCTATGGAAACCCCGCTTTCGGCGGCCCATTGGAAAACGGCCTCCAGTCCATTGATATGGTCCTCATCCCAATGGCTCACGAATACGGCTTCCAGCCGATCCACCCCCTGGTACTTCAGGAAAGGTATCACCTGCCAGGTTCCGGTATCCTTTTTGGAAGTGCTGCCCGCATCGTACAAATAATGATTCCCCGCTTCCGTCCGGATATAGATACAGTCTCCCTGTCCCACATCCAGCATGGTCAGACGGGTCTCACCCCGTGGATTTACGGCAAAAACCAGGCACAGCAGGGCGGCAAGAGGCCAGCCCAATCTCCTGGGGATTTTCGCTGCAGTCAGAAGAAGAAGGGCAAGACCCGCATAAAAAAGAAGGATCTGCCAGGTCTGCGGCATCCCTGCATGCCAGATCCCCGGCAGTCCCTGTGCCAGCAGACACAGCTTTTCATACAGAAAGAAGATGCCCCGCACCGGCAGGGCGGCAAGAGAAAGAAAGGTGCCCGCAGGTATCCCCAGGCCGCTGCAGATGCCTCCTGCCAGCACCAGCATAAGGATTCCCCCCATCAGTACTCCCATAAGAGGAATTACCAGGACATTGAGCAAAACAGAAAGGAGATTCCATTCATAAAAAGAAGATAAGAGTACCGGAAGGGTTGCCAGGCTGATACAGAAGCTGGAGCACAGTCCCTCGCGGAGCCTGCCGGCAAGTATGCCGGTTTGCTGTGTGCGCCGGTACCGCTGTCTCTCACTGCCCATTCCGGCAAAACCCGGAATCACCACAGCCGCCCCTGCCGCTGCCGCAAAGGAAAGACGGAAGCCGCCATCCTGCAGCCAGGCGGGATTCTCCGCCAGGAGCAATACGGCAGCAGCGGAAAGGGCCGTGGGCATATCATAGGTCCTTCCCGCCAGCCGTGCCAGCATATAAAGGAAAAACATGAGGACCGCACGAACGGCGGACGGGGAAAACCCTGTCATGAGCAGATAGGAAAAAAGGACGAGGCAGGAAAGCAGACAGGCTGTTTTCCGGGACAGGCGCAAGGTGAGCAGCCGGTAAAGCCCCATGCCCAGCAGAGAGATATGAAGCCCGGAAATAGCCAGGATATGGGCAATTCCCGCCCCCTGATACAGACTTTTAAGTTCCCTGTCTATCCCTTTTTTTTCTCCGAGAAGCATAGCTTTTGCCACAGAGGCCTCTTTTTCCGGTAAAATGCCATCCAGGATATCCCCGGCGCGGCAGCGGATTTCATAAAGGAACTGCCGGAATCCGGAACAGCCGCGGCTCCTTCCGGTAAGCTGTGCGTCCGTCAGCTGCATACTGATTCCATAGCAGGCATAATAAGCCCTTTCATCAAATTCTCCCGGATTGGAAGCTTCTCTGAAATGACGTGCCTTCCCCTGGTAACGCACCCTGCTCCCTATTTCCGGAAGTATGCTTTCTTCTCCGGAAAGCCTGCATATCACCTGGGTTTCCTTATTGTATTCTGTTGTTGTACCGGATATTTGCTGCTTGAAATCAGCAGACAGATTAGAATCAGAATTGGGTTGTGAAATGGTATTGGCAGCAGGCGCTGCAGCCTTTATATAAACGAGCCGAACAGGCCGGCCGGTAGTTATATCCTTATAGCTTACGATATCCCGGACCGTACCCACGATGGTACAGCTTTGCCCGTCCTCCGCCGGAGGGGATGGGGCGGGCAGAGGCTTCACCCACGTTATAACCCGGACTGCCGCCACAAAGCCCAGCATAGCCAGGCATAAAGGACGTCTCATTCTTGGTTTTCTCCTGTCTTTATCAGTTCCAGATTTCTTTCGTACAGGTTCACCAGATTAAAGGTTTCACGGAATACAATATCGGTCTTTCCGTTCACCGCTATCTGGACTTTATTTACATTGGAAAGCTCTACCAGGGAATTGACTATGGAGTACACTGCCACATCCGCGGTGACATTATAAATCTGGGTCAGAAAATTCTCGTCCAGATTCACATAGCAGATCCCGTCCTTTACCGTTACCCCCAGTATTTTGGTGCCGGGATTGATCACCGGATAGACGTCCTCTGAATCAGGCCCCTTCACCAGGTACTCCACCACCAGCTTTTCCATGGAAATATTACTGTTGTATTCCACGGGTTTGATGACTTCCACCAGGCCGTCTCCCGTTTCGTTGGCAAAATACAGCTTCAGCCTCACTCCTTCATAGGTGTTCATCTCTTCTCCTGCATTATCTATAAACGCATCCGCGGTCATAGGGCCTACCGTTATGCCCGTATTATCCGTAAGAGGCTGCCCTCCCACCGTCATGAGCACATGATTGATTCCCTCCGCCTGGGACAGGGTCCGTACCAGCGCCGCGCGGACCAGGATTTCGGTAGTGGGGGGCTGTTTCTTATAGGCTTCGTCCACATCCAGATCGAGCTGTCCCCCTTCCTCTACCTGAAAACCGGTTATCCGGAAGGCGGTCCCCACCGGGGATTTTAATGCCACATCCTCCGGGGCTGCCTCCAGGGCTGAGATTAACTGGCGGATCTGGCTTTCCTGGTCCTGGGATTCGATATAAAAAACCTCTTTGACAATTTTGGTTTCTTCTCTGTTCAGATAATAAACGTCGAAGGCCGTTCCGCTCTGCTGATCCGCCGGTTTCCCGCACGCGGAAAGCAGCAGGCCCAAAGTGCCGCAAAGCAGCAGCATTGCCGCCAGCGTTTTTTTTCCAATAAAAGCTTCCTTCATCCGTTTATCCTCCTTCCTTCCGGACTATTCCCTTATCTTACATAGGTGAGGGGAATTTTCACCGTAAAGCAGGTGCCCTGCCCTTCCAGGCTGGATACCTTCACCGATCCTCTGTGAAGCAGCACGGCATTCCTTGTAATAGCCAGCCCCAGGCCGGTACCTCCGATTTCCCGGGAATGGGATTTGTCCACCCGGTAAAACCGTTCAAAAATATGATCATAATCCGATTCCGGGATACCGATTCCGGAATCGGAGATTTCCACGGTAAAAAACTGATGATCCGCATCCAGAAGGACCTTTACCCATCCATGCTCCTTATTATATTTAATGGCATTTTCCACCAGATTGGTAAATACCTGGGTGATTTTCACATCATCCAGCTCCGCCGTTACCGGCCGGATGCTTTCAAAAACCACTTCCACATCCCTGAGCCGGGCAATGGGGCGCAGACGCTTGAGTACGGACTCGATCAGCTCGTTTACGTCCACCGAGGAAATGTTCATCTGGGCGGCGGTCTTGTCCATCTTCACAAGAGAAAGCAAATCGTTGATGATCTTATTCTCCCTCTCGATTTCATCCGCAATGTCCTGCATGAATTCCTGGTAAAGCGCAAGCGGGGCATCCTGCTGCTGCATGAGGGAATCCGCGAGCACCTTCATGGAGGTCAGCGGCGTCTTCAGCTCGTGGGATACATTGGAAACAAATTCCTGACGGGAATCGTCAATTACCTTCATCTGGGTCAGCAGCTGGTTAAAGGCATTGATGATATGCTCTGTTTCGATATAATCAGGCACGGCTATAGGTTCATCGGTAAAACCGTCCTTTACCTCCGTTATAGCCTGGGTAACCCGGTTGAAGGGCTTCACCAGGATGGTGGAAAACCCTACCGCAACCCCGAAAATACAGATAATCATCACGATTTCTATGATCATCGCCTTGCGGTTCAGAATCTCCATCGTTGCGGCTATGCTGTCCGTGGATACACTGGCAAGCATGACGCCCTGCACCTGGCCTGCATTGTCCTTTTTCACCGTATCGGGGGAGGCCGTCTGGCTCTTGCCGGAGCTGGTTTCCTCGATGGGTATGGTCATTTCGATATAGCCGTTTTTCTTATCGTATTTTGTGCTGCCCTGCCCCTTGAAGCAGAGGATGACCTCTTCCGAAATCATGGTCTTGCCTTCACTGATACTATATGTATCTTTTACAACCCGGAAATTGTTATTGATAATGATAACGCGTCCGTCATACAGATTGGACATCTGCTCCAGCTCCGCATTGATAGCTTCTGAGGAGGTGTCCTGAAGATAATTATTATTCAGAAGATGGTTTGCAATAATCTTGAATTGGGTCTGTGTATCGGAGGTTCTCAGGTCAACCGCCCGTTCTTCATAGCTCTGGAGAATGCCCACCCGCATAAAAATGCTGGGAAGAATCCCCATGATCAGCATAAGCAGGAATATATAAACCTTCATGCTCCTGAGAGCAGGTATTTTGTGAAATAACTCTTTAAGCCTGGTAAGCATTTTGGCAGCTCCTACTATTCAGCCTGACATTGTTTACAGTCCAAAACCCCCGCACAGCAAGCACAGCGGATTACAGTCCGCAGGAATAAGAAGTGCGGCCCGGTACAAAAGCCCGGGCCGTCTCCGGATGGGGTTCAGGCGCGGAAAAAGTAGCCTACTCCCCATTTGGTATGCACAAATCTCGGTTCACTGGGATTGCTCTCGATCTTTTCACGAAGCCTTCTGATGTGCACATCCACGGTACGTACATCCCCGGGGTAATCGCTCCCCCAGACCAGCTTCAGAAGATTCTCACGGCTGTATACCTTATTGGGATTCAGCGCCAGAAGCTCCAGCACATCAAATTCCTTTGCGGTCAGGTTCACTTCTTTCCCCGCAATATAGACACGTCTGCTGTCACAATCCAGGCGCAGATCACCGTTCACTATCGTTTTGGGCGCATTGGATGCGTTATCCCTGACTGTCGTCCTTCTCATGATAGCCTTGATCCTGGCCTTTACCTCCAGGATGTTAAAGGGCTTGGTGATATAATCATCCGCCCCATATTCCAGCCCCATGATTTTATCCATATCATCATCCTTTGCCGTAAGCATGACTATGGGTACATTGGAAAACTCCCTGATCTGCTGGCAGACCTCCAGGCCCGTCAGCTTCGGCAGCATAATATCCAGCAAGATAATATCAAACTCCGTATTCCTCGCCATTTCCAGGGCTTCTTCCCCGTCATAGGCACAGGTGACTTCCATTCCGTCCTGCTCCAGGCTGAACCGGATCCCTTTCACAATCAGTTTTTCATCGTCTACAACCAAAACCCGCTTTGCCATAGTTCCTCCAAAGAAATTCCAGAAAATCCTGTTTCTTTACTATCCGACGGTAATCCTGGACTTAAGCTTTGCAAAGCTGCCTTCCTTGATCCCGTCCACTTTCATAATCTCCTCAATGGTACGAAAATTTCCATGCTGCCGGCGGTACGCCTCAATAGCTTCCGCCCTCGTCTGACCGATTCCGGGAAGTGTCATCAGCTGTGATACATCCGCGGTGTTAATATTCACCAGACCGTCTTCTGTGTTTCCTGCACTTTGTGCATTCCGCGCATAGCCGCCGCTTTGCGCTTCTTCCAGCGTAGGCACCACAACCTGCATACCATCGGTAACGGCAGCCGCCTGGTTCACATCTCTTTCCGACGCATCCTCCGTCAGGCCGCCGGCCGCCTGTATGGCATCCACCACCCGGCTGCCTTCCGGCAGGCTGTACACCCCCGGCTCCTTCACGGCGCCGCATATATGTACCAGGCAGTGGGAAGGCTGCCTATCCTCCCCGGCCTCTGTTGATGCGCCGGAAGCCTTCCCGGCTTCCTCCGCAGACACCTTACCGTCCTCTTGTGCAGGTTCTCCGCTGTTATCACGCACGGACTCCGGCTGCTGCGTCAGTTCCTGTAGTTCCATTCCCCTGCCGCAGCCGTTTAAAACGAAAAGAAAGACCAGTACTGTAATAAGTACTGGAGTAAATCTGCATTTTGACATGTTATCTCCTTTTCCAATGATTACGGAATTCCGTCAATCACACGAAAAGGCCCCCGTATGCCGCTGCTCTTTTATTGTAAGATAAAAACAATGGTTTTACAAGGGAAAGTTTGTTTTTGTCCGCCTTGTTTATTTCCATTTAAAAATCACGATCCCGGCTATGGCTACTGCCATCCCGATTGCTTTCCGCCATTCCCATCCGGTCTTTTCCACACCGAACATCCCGAAAAGCTCTATGACATATGCCACCAGCAGCTGGGCTACCACAATGAGCATTACCGCCCTGGCCGGCCCCAGCATATCCATGCTCTTAATGACGGTATAGGTAATAAAAGCACCGATAGCGCCGCCCAGAAGCATGTATTTGGGCTGTACCTGGAAAACACCCAGAAGGGAGCTTCGATCGGCAAACGCCCAGGCGATCAGGCACACCACCAGCGCTGTGAACTGGACAAAGCAGTTTGCCACCCAGATACTGGACGACTTGGTGACCTCCGTATTGAAAACTCCCTGGATACTCATCAGCGCACCGGAAATCAAAGCAATAATCAAACCAATCATATGGGCCTCCTGTCATGGGAGCGAACAATGCGCTCCGCTTTTTATACGTAGGAAACCGGTACAGCAGACGCTGCACCTGTCCTTTCCTACATTTTGCCCATGTGTCCGGCTGATTATTCGTCACGGTTCGGACAAGTTTGAACCGTGACAGTTATTCTTCATAACAGTTCAGAGAGGTCTGATCTGTTACTATTCTTCTTCGCCTGCATAATCTTCCCCTGCGGTTTCTTCTGCAGGCTCCTCGATAAATTCCTCTTCAAACGGTTCTCCGGTTACCTGCGTCATTATTTTTTCAGAGAGGGCCTTGAGGGTATCGGAGACCCCTTCCCCGGACCAGATCCGGGTAAAGGCGATTTCCATCTGCACCCAGTAATTGCTTGTGGCCATCATTTTCGGAATCGGCACGGAAAGCTCATATTCCCTGCCGAAAGCTTCTGCCTGGGGGGACTCAAAGGTCACTCCTTTTTTGGCCGGCATCCGCCCTGTCCGTTCATACAGGTTCTGCGCCCTGTCCACCGTCAGGTACGCGGCAAATTCATTGGCGATATCCTTTTTCTGGCTGTAGCCGTTTACCACCACCGCATTGGTAACCGACAGGCTCTTCGTCTGCAGCTCCTCATTGATATTCGGCACATTGGTAACCCCGTACTCATAAGGGAACTCCCCGTTTTTCTTCGCTTCCTCAATTTTCGCCACGATATCCGTGGTAGCTACGGTAAATACCAGCTTACCGTCGATAAATTCCCGGACGACGGAATCATAATCCACTTCATCGGGATCGATGGAAAAAAACTGGTTCAGTTCCTGGTAAGCCAGCAGGCATTTGATGGCGTCCAGGTTATAAATATCGATTTCCTGCGTATTATCCCCGGACGGGCCGCCTACGTCAATATAATTCCCGACAAAAAAATAATTATAGAAGATATCCGCAACATCCCATTTAAATACCGCTTCCACCTGTTCCGGGGCGTCATAGCTGTCCGCAAAGGTGAGGATATTGTCAATGGTGGAAGGGATCATGGAATCGATCCGTTCCTGAAGCCGGGCTTCATCCGCCGTAAAGCTTTCCTGTTCCGGGTTTTCCCCTTCCGCCACGTCCTCCAGAGGCTCTCCGTTTTCATCCAGCGCCTGCATAGCTTCCTCCCCGGCCAGGGCATCCGCTTCCGCCTCCAGGGAACGCAGGGCAAGGGCCTCCATATAGGTTTTGTTATATACCAGGGCGCTTGTCTCAAAATAAAAGGGATAACCAATCAGGTTTCCGTCATAGGTCACCGCTTCCAGGGCCGGCCGGGAAAAATTGCTTTCCGTCACCACCCCCGCCTCGTCCTGTATAGTGCCTGCCAGCCCGGAAAGGCTGGCCTTTTCCAGGCTGTCATTACTTATAATATATAAATCCGGATAGGTATTGGTCTGCAGGGAATCCTTGTTTATGTTTTCCAGATACTCCAGGCCGGAAACCAGCTTTGGAATAACACGGACATTTTTTTCTTCGGAAAAATCCAGGGCGACGCTTCCCAGATAATCCCCAAGCGCCTCATCCGTATACCACAGGTTAATTGTAGGTTTGCTGATCAGGGCATTGTCCGGAATTTCTGCCAGACCCGCCAGCCTGTTGCTGCCGATACCAAAATAGAGTAACACGCCGGCGGCAGCTGCCACCACAGCCACGGCCAGAATTCTTTTCCAAAGCTTCATTCATTTCTCCTTTTACTGTGAAAGCTTCTCTTCCACAGCCTTATGGCCATTCGGCCCGGCTGCTTTCATACATGGTGCCGCCCGGTGAACCGGGCATGGGGGTTCAGGATTTCTTTGTCTCATCCAGGCATTCGGTGAGAACAGCGAGCATTTCATCCACATGTTCCCTGGTAATAACAAGAGGCGGTACAAAGCGGATAATGTTCGTCCCGGCATTAATGAGGATCAGGCCTTTTTCCAGTGCCCGGGCGATAATGTCTCCCACCGGCACGCTGAAAACCAGTCCCTGCATCAGCCCCAGTCCTCTGTGCTCTTCTATAAAAGCATACTTATCCACAAGACCCTTAAGCTTTTCTTCCAGATATGCACCGACTTCTCTCACATGATCTATTATATGGTCCTTTTCGAATAAATCAAGCACTTTGCTCACAGCCGCACAGGCAAGGGGGTTTCCGCCATAGGTGGTGCCATGGTCCCCGCTGGTGAGGGAATGGGCCCCCACCTTCTCCGTCATCAGGAAGGCTCCCACAGGGACACCGCAGCCAAGCGCCTTGGCTGTTGTCATAATATCCGGTTTTACGCCGAAACGCTGCCAGGCGAACATCTCACCCGTGCGACCCATGCCGCACTGGATTTCATCCAGAATGAGAAGGATATCCTTTTCCTCACAGAGGGCGCGCACCTTTTTCAGGAATTCTCCGGAAGCGGGGTAAATCCCGCCCTCCCCCTGTACGGTTTCCATAATAATGGCACAGGTTTTGTCTGTCACCCGGGCCAGGACGCTGTCGTAATCGTTCAGATCCGCAAAACGGATGTGGCCTATCATAGGCTCAAAGGCTTCGCGGTAGCGGGGATTTCCGGTTACGGAAAGAGCGCCGAAGGTCCGTCCGTGAAAGGAGTGGTTCATGGCAATTATCTCATGATCCGTTTTTTGGTCCTTCAGGAAGGCATATTTGCGGGCGGCCTTCAGTGCGCCTTCCACCGCCTCCGCGCCGCTGTTGGTAAAGAAAACCCGATCCATACCGGATACTTTTTTCAACTTAACGGCGGCTTCCACAGCAGGTACATTATAGTAATAATTGGAGGTATGGATCACCTTGTCAATCTGGCTTTTCAGCGCATCGTTGTATTCCCGGTTATTATACCCCAGGGCAAAAACAGCGATTCCGGCGCAGAAATCCAGATATTTTTTCCCTTCGATATCCGTCAGGTAAACGCCGTCGCCTCTGTCGAGAACCACCTGATAGCGGTTGTAGGTATGAAGCAGGGCGGCTTCCGCCTCGTCTATATATTCTTTCATGCTCAAAGCTTTTTCATCCATTTCCCATTCTCCCTTCGTAACAGTTCAGACAGCTCGGAACTGTTTGCTTCCTAAAGTGCGTCATCATCCGAATAAATTGCCGTCCCCACGCCTTCATTGGTGAAAATCTCAAGAAGAAGGCAGTGAGGGACCCTGCCGTCCAGAATATGTACCCGGTTTACCCCGTTGCGGATGGCAAAGGTGCAGTTATTCAGCTTGGGAAGCATTCCCCCGCCTATAACGCCGCTGCCCGTCAGCTCCTCCGCCTGCGCGGCTGACAGCCTGGAAATGAACGAGGATTTATCGTTGATATCCTTGTACAGCCCTTCGATATCCGTCAGGAAAACCAGCTTATCCGCTCCCACAGCCCTGGCAATGGCACAGGCCGCGTCGTCCGCATTGATATTATAGGTATTGAAATCATCATCCAGCCCCACAGGTGCCACAATGGGAAGAAAATCCTTTTCCATAAGGTCATAAAGCACCTTGGGATCCACGGCCTTGATATCTCCCACGAAGCCGATATCTTCTCCGTCCGCATATTTTTTATCCACTCTCAGCAGACCGCCGTCCTTGCCGCTGATACCAACGGCCTTAACGCCCAGCTCTTCCACCATAGTTACCAGGTTTTTATTCACACGGCCCAGGACCATTTCCGCGATTTCCATGGTTTCCTCATCCGTCACACGAAGGCCGTTCACAAATCTGGCTTCCTTGCCTACCTTTCCCACCCACTTGCTGATGGCCTTTCCGCCGCCATGGACAATAATGGGCTTGAAACCAACCAGCTTAAGCAAGGTAACATCCTGAATGACATTCCTTTGCAGCTCTTCATTGCTCATAGCGCTTCCGCCGTATTTTACCACAATGATTTTACGGTTAAATTTCTGGATATAAGGCAGGGCCTCAATAAGCACCGACGCCTTCTGCATCACCTGATCCATTTCTTTTTGTTCCATTTGCTTTGTTCCTCCCTGATCACTTTCTTAAGAGCGGTAATCCGCATTAATTTTCACATAATCATAGGTCAAATCACAGCCCCAAGCAGTGGCCTGCTCTTCTCCCATTTTCATATCCACAACAACGGTAACCACCGGGCAGGAAAGGATTTTGGTAGCCTGCTCCTCACTGTAATCCGCCGCCTGTCCGTCCTTATAAATCTGGATCCGCCCTGCGCTGCTTTCAAAAAACAGCTCAAGAGCTTCCGGATCGAAGCTGGCGCCGCTGTATCCGAGGGCGCACAGGATCCGGCCCCAGTTGGCATCATGCCCGAAAATAGCCGCTTTGGTCAGGCTGGAGCAGATTACGGACTTTGCAAGCGTCCTTGCGTCCTCTTTGCTGGCCGCATGGATGACCTTTGTTTCAAACAGAGCGGTGGCCCCTTCCCCGTCTCCTGCCATCATCTTCGCAAGCGTCTCATTCACCTCATGAAGGGCTTCCACAAACTTGTCATAGTCCTCATTTTTTTCCGTTATTTCCGGGTTACCCGCACAGCCGTTTGCCAGCACCACCAGCGTATCATTGGTAGAAGTGTCGCCGTCCACGGAAATCATGTTAAAGGTGTCCGCCACATCTGCCCGGAGCGCTTCCTGGAGAAGCTCTTTGGAAATGGCGATATCCGTTGTGACAAACCCCAGCATGGTGCACATGTTGGGATGTATCATCCCGCTTCCTTTTGCCATGCCGCCAACGGTAACCGTTTTTCCGCCCGCCTCAAACTGCACCGCCGCCTGCTTGGAAACCGTGTCTGTAGTCATAATAGCTTCCGCCGCCTGTGTCCCTGCTTCCCTGGTATCCGAAAGGGCGCCGGCCAGCTTTTCCACACCGCCCGTAATCCTGTCCATGGGTAGCTGCATCCCGATAACCCCGGTGGAAGCAACCAGCACGGCATTTTCCGGAATCTGCAGCGCAGCGGCAGCGGCAGCGGCCGTTTCCTGGCAGTATGCATATCCCTGACGGCCCGTACAGGCGTTGGCAATCCCCGAATTCACCACAACAGCCTGGATATAAGGAGAATTATCAATCATTTCCCGGTCCCAGACCACCGGAGCCGCCTTCACCACATTACTGGTAAAAACGCCTGCCGCTTTACAGGGCACCCGGCTTATGATCATCGCCATGTCCTTCCTGTTCTTATATTTCACATTCGCTTCCACACCCGCTGCCTGAAATCCTTTTGCGGCAGTCACACCGCCTTTTATTTTTTCCATGGTATTCTTTGCTTCCATATGTACTCCTTTCCATCCGCTTGGCCACATGGGAATCCATCATTAAAACGTACGGTTCCATTCCTTCACAGTTACTGCAAAATCCATCCGAAATCGTCTTTGGTGTTGGGATTTTTGCACTCTTGAATCACTTTCTTACGGTCTGTGCACTAAATGCACAGACCTGCTAATAAGTAATAAAACGCTCTATATTCTCACCGTTTAACACAAAATCATAATAATTCAGGTCTTCCCTCTTTGTCCATCCGATACATCTCCAGAAGGTATTCCCCACATCGTTTTTCGTAAAAGCGATCAGCGATACCTTACTGATCCCCTCCTTCTTCAGCGCATTCATAGCAAAAACCACCATCGACTTTCCTATTCCGCGCATCCGGTACGCCGGATCCACGCAGACATGATACATGCATCCCCGCCTGCCGTCATGACCGCACAAAATAGCCCCCACCACCCGGGAATCCTCCACAGCCACCACGCTGGTATCCGGATTTCTCCGCAAAAAACGCGCCACTCCTTCTTTGGAATCATCAATGCTGCGGATAGAAAATCCCTTGATTTTATGCCACAGCAGGCTTACCTCCTCATAATCTCCGATTGTCATCGTCCGTACCATGTCTTAGCTCCTTCGCTTATTTTCTGTATACAGGTATTTGTAACAGTCCGGACCTGTCTGAGCTGTTACAGATATTTCTCCATCACACGCCAGGCCCTCGTAAGATCTTCCAGCTGCCACGCCGCATTTGCCGGACTGGTGGAAGGAAGCTTCACAATATCCATCCCCGCCTGTTCCCTGCAATACCTGCAATAGAGCTGATACGCCTTATCCCCATTCGCAAATACCGCTTTCACAGCGCTTTTTTCCAAAAGTCCCCCAATATCATTGGCCTTCACATTCCGGATAGAGCTGTCGCTGGACCCTTCTATCTCACAACTTTCTATCACATCCCAGACAGCAATGTGTCCTTCCAGCAGCATTTTTTTCTTTTCTTCAACCGTCTCCGGCACCCTGCATTTCAGTAATGCCGCCGTCACCTTCCAGAAACGGTTTCTCGGATGCCCGTAATAAAACCCCTGCTCCCTGGATTTTACCGAAGGAAACGTCCCCAGCACCAACACCCGGGAATCCCTGTTCCAGACAGGCGCAAACTCATGTGCTACATATTCCATTTTCTTTTCCTTTTTATGTTACTGTTGCGTGGAATCAATCCAAAAACCTATTGCAGTGTACGCCCATCCCCGGCTTCTGTCAAGCCGATTACCCGGCAGGGGCAGGTGATGCCGAACTTTTTTATCTGCACCCCCTGGCAGGTTCCGTAGCTTAGCTCCTGTTTACGGCCTCTATGTATCGATTCTGACCAGTTCCGCCAATGCCTTATTCCGATAGTTCAGATCTTCCCGGAGGGCAAATCCCTGCTTTTCCCAGAAAGCATCCCCCGTTTGGTTTTTGCGGAATACCACCAGCGCAACCTTCTTAATTCCTTCCCGCTTCAGGCCGGTTAATGCAGCGTCCACAAGCGCGCTGCCGATACCCTGCTTTCTTTCCGTCTGCTTCACCGCCGTATGATATATAAAACCTCTTCTGCCGTCGTGTCCGCTGAGAATAGCTCCCACCATCCGGCCTTCCTTCCGGGCCACAAAGCAGGTGGAGGGATTCCTCTTAAGATATGCAGTTATCCCTTCTTCCGAATCGTCTGTTTCGTTCAGCCCCATTCCCGGGGTGTCCACCCATAATTTTCGTACCTCTTCATAATCCTCCGGCTTCATGGTATCTATGACAGCCGCTTTTTCCGTGGAAAGCTCTTCTTCCATGGAAGGCTCTTCTTCTATAAAAGGCTCCGCATATACTACTTCGAATTCCTCACAGACACAGATCATGTCTTCCGTGAACTCTATTCCGTATTCTTCCCTGCATTCCCTTCCGAATGCCTGTCTGTGGGCTTCTTTCCAGTAAGCCAGGGATTTATCTCCTTCCCCCTCCGTCCGGGCATATTCTTCCGTGATATCCGAAAACCGCACCTGCGTCACCCGGCTGATACGGGTAATGCAGCGGGGCTGCTCCCTGCTGTCTAGAATGACGGAGTAGTCACCTTCCCGGGGCAGTTCCTCCCCCTCCAGCAGGTACGACTTCAGCAGGCCCGTGGTGGCTTTCTTTTCTCCCCGCAGCACCAGACTGCAGAGTTCATCCGCGATTTCCAGATAGCCATAATAATAGGCCTCATAACGGGTAAGGGAAGGATCGTACTTCTTTACAAATTCTTTAATCCGGTTCTGTTCCATTTTTTCTCCTGTAAATTCCCATGCCCGGTTCCCCGGGCGGCACCATGCTGCCTGAATTTTTACAATATCATGCCTTCTTTATAACAGGCCGCTATATAATCTCTTGGCTGATAGTAAAAATCAGTGTTATAATCCGACAAATGACTGTCTATCCAGGAATGATATATCTCCCAGATTCCTGTCTTTATCATATTATCGGAAAAACAATCTTCTATCAGCCTTTCATACACTTCACCAATGGTCCAGTAATCCGGCACCAGATACACGGGGCAGCTTCTGTTTGCGGCCTATAAACTCAAGCAGGCTGCATGTATAAAATAAATCACTGTTATTTTTTTCTGCCATAAATTTCATCGCTCCTTTGATAAGTAAGTGTATTAAGTGCGGAAATTGTATGAAAACTCATTTGATGTGTCGGATGACTAAATCTGGCCAGTTCCCGGAAAGCCGCTCATACCGGCAGCTTCAAAGCCATCTCCAGGGCGATATAAAAGTTCTTCAGCTGGTGGATTTTTTCTTCCTCGTCCCCCAGAATCCTGGCATCCCACTCCTCGCAGTCCAGCAAATCACCGCTTATCAGATAGGAATACAGCGCAAGCCCCCTGAAATCACAGACTGCCTGCACGCCGGCGCACTCCATTTCCACAGCAATACAGCCTTCCGCCTTCCGTTTATCCATATTGCCTTTTGTCTCGCGGTATATGGCATCGGTGGTCCAGGTGCGGCCTTCTGTATGGGGAATTCCCATTTCCTTCAGCCAGGCAGACACCTTTCCCGCATTTTTCATGGTAATGTAATCAGCGGGGGGTACATAGTGGTAGGAAAGCCCCTCATCCCGGTACGCGTGGGTGGGTACAATGATCTTTCCCGCGGTGATTTCCCGGTCAAGCGCTCCACAGGAACCGAACATAATATAACTGCCCGCCCCGGTAAGGCATCTGGCCTCCTCCAGGCAGGAACCTGCCGCCGAGGAGGAAACCATTGTCATGTAAAAAGCAATCTTTTTTCCTTTATAGGTCATAAGCCAGATCGGGCGGCCTCCGTTTACACTCCCTATATCCGCTATCCTGGTACAGGCAAATTTTGTTCTGACCGCCTCCACCACCACATCGGAAAAAGTAATAATACAGATATCGCATACCTTTTCCCTGACTCCGTAAAAAGCTTCCGGACTTATCAAAGGTTCCGTATTTATGTCAAACGTTTCTGTGAGCATTTTTGCTTCCTCCGCGAAGTATTGGTTCCGGCACTCCTGAATTACTTTCTTACGGCCATTTCCATTTGTAAATGCGCAGACTTAATTAACGGTTATTTCCATTTTGCATCTCCCCCATACTTCATCCCGGAAGGCAAAGCATTCCGGCGTTACGGCGGTTTCTTGAAAGCCGGTCTTTTTGTATAGGCCGATAGCGGGGGTATTGCAGTCAAACACATGCAGCGCCACCGACTGCAGGCCGGCGATTTCAAAGGCATATTTAACGGCCAGACGGAGCATTTGTTCTCCGTAACCCATTCCCCTTATGCCGGGATCCACCACCACAAAACCTAAAAAGCCGCTGTTCAGAACGGGATTGATCCCTATCTGGAAGAAACCCGCCGGGGTGCCGTCTGCCAGGGTGGCGGTGAAGCCGCTGCTGCCCCGCTGTTCCTCCATTTCCTCCAGATACCCGGTTAAGTCCTGTTCCGTAAAAGGAAAAGGCAGAAGGTTGGCGCACCACAGGGCATGGGTGCGTTCCTCCTTTATCCAGTTTACAACAGCACCGGCATCTCTTTTCCTGTAAGGCCTGAGTCTCATGGTGTCCTCCTTCTTATCTGCATCCGGTCACGTTGCCGTGATCAATCCTCCGTGAACCTGAAATTCGCTCTCTCCGGTACGTCCATTACCAGCTTATGGCAGTGGAAGCACAGCCAGGCGGCGGGACGTTCAAATTGATATGTATTCTTAATGGTGATGCTGTTTTCCGCTTTTTCCAGAAAGGATTCCTTATCCTCCGGGTACCATTCCATGTTTACCGGCTTTACCGTATCTATCCTGCCGGCTTTCATAGGCCTGCCGCAATAGGGACATTCCATCATATCGCTTTCCTCCCGTTCCTATGGGAACATCGGAACCAGCTCAAGGCCTTCCGCC
This sequence comes from Eisenbergiella sp. OF01-20, assembly GCF_003478085.1. NCBI lineage: Bacteria > Bacillati > Bacillota > Clostridia > Lachnospirales > Lachnospiraceae > Eisenbergiella > Eisenbergiella sp. OF01-20. The sequence continues at coordinate 44,820 of NZ_QUES01000037.1, forward strand.
TCAGGCATTCCGAACATCAGGTTCATATTCTGCACCGCCTGGCCGGCAGCGCCTTTTACCAGGTTATCCATCGCCCCCATCATAATAATGCGGCCGGTTCTTTCATCAATTTTAAAATTAACGTCCACGTAGTTGCTGCCTTCCACCCATTTGGTTTCGGGACATACATTTTTATCCAGGACACGGACAAATTTTTCCTTATCATAATATTTATCATAAGCCGCCTTCACCTTTTCATAGGAAGGGCAGACCTGAGTTCCGTCGGGCCGCTGTTCTTTTTTCAGGGACGCATAAGCCGTGATCAGGATGCCGCGGTTCATGGGTACCAGATGGGGCGTGAAATTAAGCAGCACCTCTTCGCCTGCCGCCAGGCCGAGCTGTTCTTCAATTTCCGGCGTATGTCTGTGACTTGCCACGCCATAGGCTTTGATATTTTCATTGACCTCACAGTATAGATTATCCACCTTGGCCCCGCGCCCGGCGCCGGATGTGCCGCTTTTGGCGTCAATAATAAGAGTAGAGGGCTCGATCAGGCCTTCCTTCAGCAGCGGATAAATGGACAAGGTGGAACAGGTGGGATAGCATCCCGGGTTTGCGATGAGGCGGGCGCCGCGCACCGCTTCCCGGTTGATTTCACATAAACCGTATACGGCTTCCTTTATAAACTGGGGGGATTTATGCGCTATACCATACCAGGCTTCATAGGTTTTTACGTCCTTGATCCTAAAATCCGCGCTTAAATCCACAATTTTTACTTTGGAGAGGATTTCCTCATTCACGAGGGAGGCGCACAGTCCCTGGGGAGTTGCCGTAAAAATCACATCCACCTGTTCCGCCAGTTCTTCCATATTATCATCCAGGCATTTGTCATCCACGATTTGGAACATGTTCCGGTAAACCTCATAATACTTCTTATCGATATAGCTTCTGGAGCCATACCAGGCGATTTCCGCCTCTGGGTGGGCGGTTAACAGCCTTACCAGTTCCCCTCCTGCATATCCTGTTGCTCCGATGATTCCTGCTTTTATCATTTTTTTAATCCTTTCTGTACTTTCTTTTTTCTGTACTGTTCCGGCCTTCCCGATTCCCCCATAGCTTTCCGTTCTTTTCGGCAGCTGCCGGCGCTATTCTCAGTATAATCAGATTCTTTCCGAAACTCAACCTTTTCTATATTATAATGGGACAAACCGGTTATTGTTCGTTACGGTTCACTCCGTGACCAGTAACAAGCATAAATCCATTAAAATCACCTGCGGTGATGGGATTTATGTACTCTTGAATCACTTTCTCACGTACTGTGCAGTAAATGCACAGTACTGAGTGAGCAGTAACTATTGTCCGTCACTGGACACGGAGCGAACCGTAACGGCTGCCCGGATTATCCGTACTGCGGAAACAAATATAACAGCAGCTTCGGTTTTCGCATAATTATACGTCCATTTTGCATAATATGCAATAGTTTTTTAAACTTTATGCATATTTTCTATAAAAACCAAGCAAAAATATGCATATTTTTTCACTTGCATTCTAAAAGGTTTTGTTGTATATTAATTCCAGAACAAATGAGCCGGCCTTTCCGGCGGAAGGCTCCTGTAATCTACATATACCAAATATGCCGGCATTCGCGGCAGGAAAGAGGAATCTTATGAAAGAAAAAGTAATCCTTGCCTACTCAGGCGGACTTGACACCACAGCTATCATTCCCTGGCTGAAAGAAAATTTTGATTATGAGGTAGTGTGTGTCTGCATCGACTGCGGACAGGCGGAAGAACTGGACGGCCTGGAAGAAAGAGCAAAATTCTGCGGCGCCGCCAAGCTGTATGTCCTGGATGTTATCGATGAATTCTGTGATGAATATGTAATGCCCTGTGTAAAGGCCGCGGCCGTATACGAAAACAAATATCTTCTGGGAACCTCCATGGCAAGGCCACTTATTGCCAAGAAGCTGGTGGAAATTGCCCGCAAGGAAGGGGCTACCGCTATCTGCCACGGCGCTACCGGAAAGGGTAATGACCAGATCCGTTTTGAGCTGGGGATCAAAGCGCTTGCTCCCGACCTGAAAATCATCGCTGCATGGAGAAATGACAAATGGACCATGGATTCCCGGGAATCTGAAATCGAATACTGCAAAGCCCATGGCATCGATCTTCCGTTCTCCGCAGACAGCAGCTACAGCCGTGACCGCAACCTGTGGCACATCAGCCATGAAGGACTGGAGCTGGAGGATCCCGCCAACGAGCCTAACTTCGAGCATCTGCTTGTCCTGGGAACCACTCCTGAAAAAGCGCCGGACGAACCGGAATATGTAACGATTGCCTTCGAAAAGGGAACGCCTGTCAGCATCAACGGAGAAAAAAGGAAGGTTTCTGATATTATCCGCAAACTGAATGAGCTTGGCGGCAAGCATGGCATCGGTATTGTGGACATCGTGGAAAACCGTGTGGTAGGCATGAAATCCCGCGGCGTATATGAGACTCCCGGAGGAACCATTCTGTATGAAGCCCACCAGCAGCTGGAAGAATTGATCCTTGACCGGGAAACCACTACCGTGAAGCTGGATATGGGTAACAAATTTGCACAGATTGTATACGAAGGCAAATGGTTCACCCCTCTTCGTGAAGCTGTCCAGGCTTTTGTGGAAAGCACCCAGGAATACGTAACCGGAGAAGTGAAATTCAAGCTTTACAAGGGTAATATCATCAAGGCAGGAACCACCTCCCCTTATTCCCTGTACAATGAATCCATCGCCTCCTTTACCACCGGCGACCTGTATGACCATCATGACGCGGAAGGTTTTATCAATCTGTTCGGCCTTTCCAGCAAAGTGCGCGCCATGAAGCAGCAGGAAACGGCAAAAAATTAGTCAAATACCCCGGCGGCAGTCGCCAAGCGGACGCATTCATGTGTCCGTTTGGCTCGTTGCCTGCGGAAATAAAGGTTTTCTTATGAATGTTATTTTAATTTTGTTTCTTTATGTTATAATAGTGAATATAGTGGGTTTTGCCGAAATGGGTATTGACAAGCGAAAGGCCAAAAGAGGTGCTTTCCGCATACCGGAAGCCAATCTTTTCCTGATCGCCCTGATAGGCGGCAGCATAGGCTGTATTACAGGTATGTATACCTTCCGCCATAAAACCAAGCACAAAAGCTTTGTTATCGGCATGCCTGTCATACTGCTCGTTCAGCTGGCGGCGATTCTCTATCTTTTGTTAGCGGCACCTGTACAGTTCACACTTATGTAGCAAAAGAATCCGGCCCGTCTGAAGCAGTGTTCAGACGGGCCTTTCCGTATGGGGATCTATCCAGGAAAAGCCAAATCCCCCGCAGCAGGCTGACGGGGCATCAAACTTGTTAAGCAGCGGGCGCATCCGTTTGTCTCGTTGCTCACGGGAATAACAGGAGGAAACATTATGCATCTAGCGGTATGTGACGACAATATTGCCGACAGAAAACAGACGGAGCGTCTTCTGGGGCGGGAATCGGATCGGAGGATCAACACGACCGGGGTCCTGTATGTGGACTCCTTCGGCAACAGGAATGCGGTTCTATCCACCCCCATGATCTATGACGGGTTGTTCATGGACATGGTGGAAGACGGCTGCAATGCGGCGGAAATAGCACGGGAGCTGCGCAAGGCAGGAAATAAGCTTCCGATCATCTTCTGCTGTTCCAAAATCAATTACAGGGAAGATCCGGATCTGCCGGAAAACTGCTATTTCCTGGACAAGCCCATCCAGGCCGACAAGCTTACCGAAATGGTGGAAATGCTTCTTACTATTAAAAACAGCCAGGAAAAACGGCTGGAATTCCGCACGGATACGGAAGCCTTTTATCTGACGGAAGAAGATATTATGTACGCATATCCCGATGACCGTTTTGTCCGCATCCATCTGGCAAACGGGGAAAACAGGGAATGTGTGGCTACCATGCTGAACTTCTGCGCCACCCTCGGCTTTGACATCGATTATTCCGCAAGAGGCACCACCAAGCTTGATATCGGATATATCCGGGTGAGCGAATCCGGACTTCTCGCCATGATTGGCTGCAGTGCGGTGATAAATCTGAAATATGCGGACAAGGTCTCTCTTTTCCAGCTTTCCATGACAGACGGGCACAAAATCAAGATTTCGCCCTCCAGCCGGAAAGCGCTGCGCACCATGGTGACGGAGGTCAGGCAGGATTTCTGAAAAAAGGCCATCCTGCGGATATCCCTGTCCGCAGATGGCCTTCTTTTTTATATTGGGTTAAACCTTCGTTATACTGCAATGATAATTCCGCCGTCATTGGCGTACATACTGCTGATTCCTGCGGTATCCAGGATTCTGGAATCGGCAAATTTTACTTTTTCCAATATCATCTGCCGAACGCTTTCCGCCTTGGCCGGATTGTTACAGTGTGTGATCATAAGACATTTTTTCTGGGGGTTTTTGGTTCCCTGGACAACGGTATCCGCCAGCTTCTGCAAAGCTTTTTTAAAACCGATGGCCTGTCCCAGCTGGACAATGGTCCCTTCCTCCGTCGCTCCCATGACCGGCTTGATATTCAGGGTGGATGCAACCAGCGCCTTTACGCCGGTAAGACGGCCGTTTTTGCGCAGGGTTTCCAGATTATTCAAAACAAAGTACGTGTTCATTTCATCCCTGAAAGCTTCCAGCTTTTTCACAATCTCTTCAAAGGACAATCCCTGTTCTTCCAGTTCCATGGCCTTAAGGGCAATCTGTGCTTCTCCGCAGGACGCGGATTTGGAATCCACCACATGGATTTTCCTGCCGCTGTGCTTTTCTTCATACAAATTCTTTCCAAGCATGGCGCTGTTATGGCTGCCGCTCAGATTTGCGGACAGCGTAACCACATAAATATGATCCGCATCGCAGTCAAAACTCTGTCTGTACCTATCGGGAGACGGACAGGAAGAACGGGGACATTCCGGACATTCTGCCACCTTTTTCAAAAATTCCGCCTGATTAAAGCCGGCATCATCCTGGATATGCCAATCTCCCACTTCTATACCCAGAGGGACAATCTCAAAGCGGGGATCTCCTTTTAATTCTTCAGGTAATTCACAACAGCTATCCACTACAATCTTATAACTCATTCGTTCCTCCGATTATTCACTACAATCACAAGTAGTTTTCATTACCACTTATAATAACACCCGCCTGTATCTATTGTAAAGAGAATTTCTGAAAGTTATTCAGTTTTTATCAGCTTACAAGTACTTTGTTAAAATATTACCATCAATGAAGAAAGAATAGCGGATCGTATTCTGCTGTGTTAAAATAAGAAAGATCAGCTGCTGTTCCTATCATGCGCGCAGCCGGCATACTGTTGCATTTGTCTGAGGAGGTTTGGAATGGAACTATCTGATATAAAGCTTTCCGACATACAGCCGTCGCAATTTTATGTATCCATGGAGAAACTGGCCCAGGTGGAACATTGGTTTCGCCCTGACGATCTATCAAACTTTGAGCCGGTTCCCGTGAAACGGCTGGACGGAAGGATTATCTTTACAGACGGACATACGAGGGCTTTGGCCGCCTGCCGGAATGGGCTGGATGGTGTGATACGCTGCATGAAAGATTGAGGTTGCTAAGAACCGATGCTTCCTTATGATGTAACTGTTCACCACCACGAGACAGCGGTACAGGGGGCGTGAACAGTAACCTTTTAATTAGTAATGGAGAAGAAACATGATTGCATTACAGATAAAAGAAGTAAAGAGTTTTATGGGAAAGCTGCTTGGGACGGAATGTTTTGATTCCTTCCTATTGGAAGAGGCGGTTATTACCACCTATAATACCTTTCATATTGACGGCCGCATTAACCGGGAGTTTTTCAGCAATGAGGAATGGGAAAACGCGGAAAATCATCCGGATGATTTTTCGGCATGGAAAACCATGCGGCATCTGTGTTTTGATTTGATAAAGGGCAAGAAAACGCCCGCGGGTTTTAAGTTTATTTTTCATCTGATGCCCCGGTATGTGCCGGGCATTTTAAAACCGGGAGAGACGCCGGTTTCCCCGGAGCAGATTAAGGCGCTGGTGCTCACCTGCAAGTATGACGGAGGTGGACTGAGCCTGGTAACGGGAACGGCTTTTCATACCTTTCTTCCCGACAAAACCGTGGATGTTCTCTGGGATAAGGCCGTAAAGACGTTTTTATCAAAAAAGGAGATCGGCTTTGAAGAATTATGAGCAGGTGCCCCCGGCTGAGGATGCCGCAGAACCGGTTCCTCTTCTCACCCTGAAGGGAGAGGACTGCGGCTTTCAGCATCAATTCAGTGTGGGGGAGACTTATCCGTTCCATACTCATACCTTTTATGAATTTTTTCTTATCAGCAAGGGAAAAGGGATCCACCGGATCAACGAGGCATCTATCCTGCTTTCGGAGGGTTCCTTTGTATTTGTGCGCCCTTCGGACAGGCATGGATATGACTTTCTGAACCAGTATGATCTGGAATTAATCAATGTCTCCTTCCTGCCCTCCATTTTTGATAAGATCTGCGGGCTTCTGGGCTGTCCCCAGTCTTTTTTTACCGGCTCCCCCTTAAGCCTCCATACGGAACTGGCGGAGCCTTTGCTTTCCGATATCCGGGATAAAATGCTTCAGGTGGGGAGGCTGGATCCGGGTGCAGGAAGAAGGCTGTACCTGAACTCGGTGCTGCCTTTTTTCCTTTACCAGTTCTGTCCGGGCCCGTCCCTGCGGGAAACGGCGCCGTTTCCCGCCTGGCTGTCGGAGCTTATCCGGAAAATGGAGGAACCGGAAAATTACATCGAAGGTCTTCCGCGGCTGCTGTCTCTCGCCAGTCTTTCCCAGGAATACCTGAACCGGTCCTTCCGCAGATTCCTGCACATGTCTCCCACGGAATTCATCAACATGAGACGGATGGATTATGCGGCGGGGCTGCTTCTTGAAAACAGGCTGGAGGTCATTGATATCTGCCAGGAATGCGGGATTCATAACCTGAGCTATTTTTACCGGGTGTTCCGGAAGCAGTATGGCTGCTCTCCCAGGGAATTTATCCGGATGAACCGGGGGAAAACAGAATGAATAGTTATTACCGGCTTTACCGCCCTATCACCGCCGCCCCGTTTCGGAACGACGGCACTTATACGGAAATTCCTCCCTGCGACGCCCTGAAGCCTTATATCAAATGCTTCTGGAGCAGTGAAAGGCCGGCGGACGGCGCCGGGACAGAAGGGGAGCTGATTATACCGGATACCTGCATGGATATTATTTTTGAAGTGAACCACACCCGGAACCGGATAGAAAACCGGTTTGTAGGTATTAATAACAAAGCTTTCCTCACAGCGGGCGGTATGAAAGGGACGGACCGCCGTTCCGTCTTCGGCATCCGTTTTTATGCATGGACCGCCGTCCTGTTTTCCCAGGATTCCATGGATGGGGTGCAAAACAATGTCTTTGATGCAGAGCAGCATTTCATGGCAATAAAAAACTGCCTGGAACCGTTGCTGTATGAAATAACCGCTTTCCCCAGCCGGGCAAAAGAAGCGGAAAAAATTCTTCTCCGCCGCCTGGAAACCAGACGGCAGAAGCCTGCCCTGGAAGCCGCCATAGCTGTCCTACTTACTCAAAAAGGGAACCTTCGCACAGCGGCTCTGGCAGATGAGGTATTCCTCAGCAGACGGCAGTTGGAACGGCTGTTCCGGGAATATACCGGTGTCTCCCCCAAACAGCTCTCTTCTTTGATCCGATACCAGTATCTGTGGCAGGATATCCTGCGGGAGGAATCGTTTGATGCAGCAAATGCAGTACACAAATACGGCTATACGGACCAGTCTCATCTCCTGCATGATTTTAAAAAATATCATACGCTTCTTCCCAAAGAGGCAAAAGCCTATGCACGGAAAATGGCCGGAAATCCTGTCGCAAATTTACAATACAAATAGCCGGGGATATACTATTATCCTTCAGTAAACGAGGAGGAGCATCTTCTGCCCGCCAGAGGGCAATTTTGCTCCATATAACCAAGGAGGATTCATATGCTGACAGAAAAACAATTTTCAGGAATCAAAGCATGGGTATATCGGAATGCCAGAGAAATTGATTTAAACGTATGGAAATTCTATTTTGAAAAAGGGCGGAAGGAAGACGTTGTTTCTGCGCTTTCTTATTATCAGAATGAGGACGGCGGTTTTGGAAATGCGCTGGAGCCGGATAACTGGAATCCCGATTCCACGCCCTATACGACGCTTTATGCGATAAACCTGCTGCGGGAAATCGGGATGACAGATACTGCACACCCCCTATATCAGGGGATTTTCAAATATTTATACAGTGAAAAAGTGCAGTTTACAAGGAACTACACAGAGTAGGTATCTGACGGGAGGGGGTCCACCCGTCAGATTTTCCATGTGATATTCAAGCTGTCGCTTGTGGCGGCTATGGTGGTAATCATCAAATCCACCACCCGCCGCTTGTCGTCAAAGGATACATTCTCCCAAGTGTCGAGGTAGCCAGAAATCTGGTTGACCTGTTCCGGGCTAATGGCTTCCACCGTCAGTTCCGCTATCCTCGCCAGAAGTTCCTGCTTGCGCCCGTCCAGTTCCGCTATCTTCACATTCACATAGGAGAGCAGGACATTGTTTGCGCCCGTCAGACTGTCCACCAGCTTTTCAATCTCGCTGTCCACATGGGCAAGCTCCACTTGCAGTGCTGCAATTTTCGGGTTTGCCTTTGCCGCTTTCTTTCTGCCTGTCAGCGTCTTGTAGCTTGCCAGTTTCTTTACCATCTGCTGATAAACAACTGCTTCCAGTTCCGAAGTAATGATTTTCCCGCACCCGGCACAGCTTTTATTGTCCAGCCGTTTTGTGCAGCGGAGATATTGCTTTCCCACAGGATTGTTAATGCTCATAAGAGCATACCCGCAATTCCCGCATTTAATTTTTCCCGCCAGCCATGTGTGGGTAGCTTTCCGGGCGGACTGGATTTTCATGTTGTTCATCAGCTTCTTGCGGCAGGTCAGCCAGATGTCGGAGGGGACAATGCCCTCATGGGGAGCCAGTACCAGCATTTGGTCTTTCAAGTCGTTCTTTTTGCTGGGCTTCACATCCCGCCCTTGATACAGATAGCAGCCATTCATTCCCGTAAAATCGGCAGCGTCATTGACAATGACCGTCCCTTGACTTTTGAAAAATTCGTACACATCAAGGTCTGCCTGCACATAGACAGGATTGCGTAACATCTGCGCCAGCGTGGGGCGTATCAGCTCTTTGCCGTTGAACATAATCCCCTGTTCGGCAAAGTGCCGGGTAATGTCTCCGTAGGAGGTAGTGGGTTGGGCGTACATCTCAAACATCAGCCGGATATTTGCCGCTTCGTTCGGGTTTACCACCAGCTTCTTTGTGTTGATACCGTCCATCTTAATCGGCTCCGTATGGAAGCCGTAAGGGGCTTTCCCACCCATCTTGAAGCCCCGCTGACTGCGGGAGTAGTAAGCGTCTATCACCCGCTTCTGTATCGTTTCCCGTTCAAGCTGGGCGAACACGATACAGATATTTAACATCGCCCGCCCCATCGGGGTGGAGGTATCAAACTTTTCCGTAGAGGACACAAACTCTACATTGTACTGTTGGAACAGCTCCATCATATTGGCAAAGTCCAGAATGGAACGGCTGATACGGTCGAGCTTGTAAACCACGACTTTTGCAATCAAGCCCCGCTTGATGTCCCGCACCAGTTCTTGAAACTTTGGACGGTCTGTGTTCTTGCCGCTGTACCCTTTATCTGTGTATTCCTTGCAGTTACCGCCTTTCAACTCATATTTGCAAAATTCAATCTGGCTTTCAATGGAAATGCTGTCCTTTTTGTCTACCGATTGTCTTGCATAGATTGCGTCTATTCGATTGTTCATATTGTCGCTCATTTTCTTAAAAAAGAAACGGAGCTGCTGACAGTTTTATTATACCGCCAGCAACCCCGCAAATCAACGATGGCTTCGGAAAATCTTATGCCCCGGCTTCCTCACTCTGCCGCTTGTCGGCATACTTGCGGAACACCTCATAAAGCTGCTGTTCCAGCTCCCGGCGTTTTGCCGCTTCCTGCTCCGGCGTGAACACCGGGGAGAGATTTTCCAGCGTGATTTCCTTTCCCTGAAAAGTCACGACCTCTGTTTCCTTTTTGTATCTGATATGCTCCATAGAACCTCCCATATTCAATTTTCAAGGTACAATGCCGCACGCTGGCGGCGTGAAATTCTGCTTATATCAATCACCTTTCCTTTGTGTATCGCTGTTGCCGCTTCAACTCCGCCAGCACCTCCGGCGGGATACGATCAACCAGCCTTTGAATGTTCTGTAACTCGCTCTCCAGCTTTGCCCGTTCCATGCGGTCTTTCATCTTGCCGCTTTCGCTGGCTCTGGCTCTCGCTTCCAGCTTTTTGTTTTCTTCCAAAAGGTCATTTATCGTGACCTTGTATTTCTTGAGTTGCCCGGAGAAGTTCTCCATTTGCGGGAACCACTTTTTGAGCATGGCAAGGGCTTCCTCTTTCTTCTTCCCGGCGTTCAACGGATTGATACCGTCCAGCGTGGCTTCAATCGCCCTCGCCTGTTTGGAGAGGGAAACCGCCTGCTTGAACAGCCGGGTGGGGATATGCTTCCGTCCTGTCTTGCTTGCACTCTCGCCACGCTCCAAGTCGGGGTACTTGTCCACCATATAGGCGTGAAAATCGTCCTGCCACTTCGTCAGATTTGCCCTGTTCCCAATAATCTCTTTAGCACACAGGCGGTTGTCCTTTGTCAGCGGAACAAAGGTCAAATGCAGGTGGGGCGTCTTTTCGTCCATGTGTACCACCGCTGACACGATATTTTCCCGGCCTAACCGGTTTATGAGGAAGTCTGCCGCCCGCTGGAAAAACGCCTGTATCTCCTTTGGGGACTTGCCCTTGAAAAACTCCGGGCTGGTGGTAATGAGCGTATCCACAAAGCGTGTGCTGTCCTTGCGGGTGCGGCACCCCGCTTGTTCAATGCGGCTCTGAATGAAGTGGTAGTAGCGTCCCTCCGGCTTGACAATGTGGAAGTTATATTTGCTCCTGCTGGTGTCAATGTCGGGATTGCTGGCGTACTGTTCCTTTTGCCTTTCGTGGTGGGCTTCCAGCGGCCTTGCCGGGTTGCCCTTGTGCTTCTCAAATCGCAAAATTGCGTGTTGTGCCATAAACTCCTTTCCCCATTCCTTTCCTATCCGGGACTTTTCCACAGGGAAAATCCCGCCGGAATTATCTCTGATAGGATTGGAATGGATAAGATATGAATAAAATCTGTTAATCTCTGTATTTCTATCTTCCGTCCGGTTTTCGTACTTCAAGAGGATTGATTATCGTACTCCATGAGTGCGGTTTTCAGCCCTCCGGCGTACCATAACCGGATTTCTTGAAGTAGGTGTTTGATACCGCTTTATAGGATTTTGGGTAAATGCGGTTGGGTTTTCCACAGTCCTGCTTCTGTATCTCCACAAGCCCCGCATACTGCAATTCCCGCAGGGTGTTGACCGCCTTCTGCGGCCCGCAATGGAGCAGGGCGACCACCTCGCAGATTGGATAATACAGGTAAATGCGCCCGTATTCGTCCGCCCAGCCGTTCTTGCGGGATAACTCCGTCCGGCGCAGGATAAAGGCGTACAGCACCTTTGCCTCGTTGGACAGAGGGCTGAATGTGGGGGCTTCAAAGAGGAAATTTGGGAGCCGTGTGAAGCTGACCGCTTTCTCCGGCTGATGAATATAAATCGTGCTTGTCATATCGTGTTTTGTGGACGGTTAGGGCGGCATTTTCGGGGGAGAACGGTACTTTATACCACCTGCCCCGGTTCCGCTCTCTGGAAGCCTTGAAAATCAAGGACTTTTTAAGCCCTAACTGTCCACAGCAGACCTCCTTTTCCGTTCACTTTCTGTTTTCTGCCGCCTGTGAACTCTGGCGGCGCAGTCGGGGCAGTATTTCCCCCGGTTGGACTTCGGAACGAACACGCCGCCACAGACCGCACAGCGTTTCAAATCCCGCCCCCGGTAAATCTCTGCTTCCAGCGTCCCCGCCAGCGGCAAGACCGACCAGCGGAACCACTTACAGCAGACCGAGAAAGAAATCATCTGCGGGCAAGCGTGGGCGTCCCCGTCGTCAAGGGCGATACAATTCCCGTTTTCACAGTTACAGCACTCCCGCCGGATAAGGGCGTTGGCCTGTTTCCTCTGCGCCGGGTTCATGCGGTACAGGGAACCGTCCGGCCTGCGCTCCAACGGCGGCAAATCCTTGTATAGGTTATTTCTCATGTATCCCTCCGTTTTCCTGTTGCCGTTCTCCCCGAAAAGGCTTCCTGCCCCATTTCTGCGGCGTGTTCCGGCGTTGGCACGCTCCCCGGACTTCGGGACAATTTGTCCCGAAGTCGGCTCCTTGCGGTGCTTCCCCCGCCGGGGTATTCCTTTTCGGACGGTCATTCTGTTTTCAAGGTGCGGCTCATCGATGAACTAAGATAAGTCTACACCTAAATGACCGTCCATCCCGTATATCCATAAAGTCGGAAATCGGCCCGGAAAACTCCCTATTTCCACGCTCTCGGAATTGTGGTAAAATAGGAAAGCACAAAGTGGAAAGAGACAGCTTGACTGGAGGAGGATAACACTATGGCATATAAGCCGATAGAATCACATGAGGAATATTTGAAAAACCTCGAACATTACAGAAAAATCAAAAAGAACGCATGGCAATCAATGACACTGGAAGAAAAGATAGATTTTTTTGATGGCATCCACACTGACCATGTACCCATGTTCGATGAAAACGGGAACGATACCTTATGGACGCTGTGGAATTATGGCGAAATATATAAAGAATTTATCCAACACCCAGAGATGTTTTCTGTTACAGATATTTCAAAATTTATTGATATGTTAGACGATGACTGCTATCAGCCCTCATTTATGGACGATACATTAAAGGTTATTCGCAGTATCATTCGGTTTCATGGAAAAGACGGCGCAATATATCTATTATCACATTTGCAGAACGTTCCCGAACAGGGAAAGGAATATGGGCTATGTCGCAGTCTGCGCTATTTGATAGTGGACAACATAACATTTCCATATTTGAAAGAGGCGATAGCTTTGGCTGATGATTCCATACGGAATATGCTCTCCAGGATTTTACATGGAGAAATTTCAGGAGTAACAAGCCCTTTGAAATATGCCGAAGGAGTAGAACGAGAGAGAATCTGTGAATTGGAAGTGCTTATTTCTTCTACGTCGGAGAACAAATAACGAGTGGAATTTATGGTATGGACAGTAATGAAGATGATGAATACCTTTCAGACCCTAAAAACCTGATGCTGCTTGTGGTAGGAATGGTGTGGCAACGATTGAACAGAGATATTTTTAAATATATTGATATGCCTGTAGGAACGAAATTGATTCGGATATCGTCGAATGAATTTGAAATAGATACTTTTATGTTATTTTGATTGAATGGCTACTTCAAACTTACCGTTTATCGGGCAGACAAGGAGGGAGAGCATGGAACTATCCATACAGGAACGATTGAAAGACTTGCGCGTGGAGTGCGGCTTGACGCTGGAACAGCTTGCGGAGCAGACCCACCTCTCCAAGTCTGCGCTGGGCAGTTATGAAGCGGAGGATTTCAAGGACATCAGCCACTATGCCCTTATCAAGCTGGCGAAGTTTTACGGCGTGACCGCCGATTATCTGCTGGGGCTGTCTGAAACAAAAAATTACCCAAACGCCGATCTTGCAGACCTGCATTTGAGTGATGATATGATTGAATTATTGAAAAGAGGGCTGGTGGACAATTCCCTCTTGTGTGAACTGGCGGTGCACCCGGATTTTCCCCGGTTCATGGCTGACCTTGAAATCTATGTGAACGGCGTGGCGGTCAAGCAGGTGCAGACCGTAAACGCCATAGTGGACACCATGAGCGCAACGATTATGAAACAGCATAACCCCGGCTTGACCGACCCGCAGTTAAGACAGCTTGTCGCCGCCCACATTGATGATGACAGCTTTTGCCGCTATGTGATACAGCAGGACATAAACGGCATAGCCCTTGACCTGCGGGAAGCCCATAAGGACGATTTTTTCAGCGTCCCGGAGGATAACCCGCTGAAAGGATTGTTACAGACCGCCGACGAAGCCGCCGACGAGAGCGTCGATATGGAGCAAGCGTCTATGGCATTTATCTGTAAGCGGCTCCGGCTGAATTATAAGAAGTTGTCCGAGGAAGAAAAGAAATGGCTTAAAAGGATTTCGGAGAAGTCGGACTTGCTGAAAAATCCAAACCCGCAGAGAGGAAAACGGGGGTAATACATGGAGAATGTCGTTGCATACTTAAAAGACCACTGGCAGTATGTGGTGATTGCTTGCGGTGGGCTGACGCTGTTAGGGGCAATCTTCAACTGGCGGTGGGTCACAAGCCCGGAGGGAGAAAAACCAAACGACCCCGGACGCTTTATCTATGACCTGTTCGGACAGGGTTGGTATCGTGTCTTTATGGGCGTTTTGGGCGTTGTAATTATTGCCTGTGGGATTTTCTTTCTCTTTGTGGGAAGATAAAACAGAAGAACAAATCGGAATTGACGAAAGGAGAATTTTTCAATGACAATAGAAGAATGTAGAGAATATCTTCCTGATAGTTGGACAGAAATCATTCAACAAGACCGCTTACTAATGGAAATCTTTGGAGAACATGATTATAATTTAGAGGAGGAAGCTGTTCCGCCTTTTCTGTTTCAGGAATTGCGTGGCGGCAATATTGAGCACCTGCGTCCTATCTTTGCTCTCTACGGGCAAACTGGACTGGATATGTTACAAAAACTCTTGGAAATTGATGAAATCAGTAAAGATACAGCAGAGGTTCAACTGCCGGACGGACAGACGGGTTATGCAGGATATTTCTTTACTCGATTTTCAGAAGATAATAGGCAGAACGCTGAAAATGCTGTACGAGCCTACATCAAAAATATAAATCGTATTTTTGTGGAGGAGTTCAAAGAAGATGCTCCGCTGGACGAAAACGCCACAATAGAAATTCTCTCCGGGCAAGCGGCCCAGGATTTTAGGGCAGAAGTTCATGAGTTGTGGGTTAGCGGAGAAAGAACAGATATAGATGTAGAAACCGATTTGAGAGATTGGTGTTATGATATGCCGTACAAAAAAAGCTATAAGGATATTGAGTTGATGTCCGAAGCATTATACCATATCAGCTGTGATTATCTATTGTCTGATTATCTCCAGTGGTCTATGTATGATACAAAATGGGAAAATCCTTTCCGTCCTTACTTTGAACTTTGGAAAATGGGCTTAAAAGCCTATTTCCCAGAGCGCGGGCGTGTGGTATTGGCAGAATAAAAGTAATTCCAGCCTGTCGGAGAAATAGCAAAGCCAGCCGAGCCAGTCAACGGTCAAGATGAACGGCGCATAAATGCGCCGCCGTTGACAGTCCCGCCCGTCTTTGCTGACAGGCAATCAAGGCGGGAAAGCCCTAAAATGGCTTCCCGCCCATTTCAATTTTTACGGAAGTGTGTCCACAAGTTCGGGACATTTTGTCCCGAAGTCCAGCGTTGAACGAGGGACGGGGGATTTCATATACGCCCTGTCTGCTGATGAAACCAGTTCTGCGCTTACGGCTCCACGCCACGCAATCACAGCCCTATTTTCCTGCCGCTTCAAATGCCCTTGCCCTCCCCGGCGGCAACGGCATTTGAAGCGGCAACGCCGACAGAGCGTATAACACACTACACTTTGCAAGCAAAGTCGTGTGCCAAAGGGACACCCTTTGGAAACCCCGGACAACAAAACAGGCTGAATATCTCGCACTTCCCCGGTGCTTGATATTCAGCCTTTATTTGTTGTCAGCAGCCCCCGTTTCGTGGTCTGCGTGTAGTTCCTTGTAAACTGACCTAAGGATCTGACGGATTACGGCTGGCGCTTCTGTGTGCCGGGCAATGACAGCTGCCCGCGGGCTCCCTGGTGGACTTACAGGGAAGAAGCCAACAAAACAGAAAGCATCGGCCTCACCTGCGGACTTTGCGTCTTTGTGCTGCAAAATATGGAAAAAGGGTCTTCCCTTTATAAGAAGGCGGAAATGCTCGCCAAAAAGGCGCTGGATAAGCTGCTGTCAATCCAGGAGTTCGGTGATATGGGGATAGGCGGCTACCTCGGGCTTATACATGCCGCGCCTTCCCTCAACCTGGGAGAATACGACATGTCCGCTCTGTATTCGGCAGTCAATAACCTGGTTAACGCCTCCATTGAGCGGGATGTTTCCAAATGGCAGTACTACGGCGTCCTCCCTTCCAACTATATCCGCAGCCCCCAAAGCCCTTTCTACCCGGCCAATAAGGAAAATTTGTGGAAAAAGAGATCCGGTACCTTCTGGAAACCCTGCCGGAAAATGGAGTCTGGGAGATTCCATGGACCTGGTTTGATCACATGGAACCGTATGGCAGAGAATTTGCCGTCAGTGAAAACTGGTGGAAATCCATTAAAGCTATTGAAAAACTCTGCTTCCTGCGAAATTTTAATGCAGTTTCCTTCTGAAAAGGGTGCGGCTTCGTGAAAAAATCAGGAAGCCGTTGTCTGTCCCGTGGAGATGGTTCTCAGTCCGTAACAGTTCAGGCAGTCCTGAACTGTTACCTCAATCCACCAGTATTTCATGTACCTTTTCCGCTGTAATCAGGCAGACCCGGGCTATTTCTTCTTCCTCCATTCCCCCTGCCGACAGCTTCATCACTTTTTTGGTAAGAAGTATTCCTTGTTCCAGGCCTCGTTCCAGGCCCTTCTCCTCAATCGCTTCACTCAGATTACACATTTGTCTCAGCTCCTCTCTTAATTCATATTCCATTTTCATCCCATAATCCTGTGTCAGAAGCTTCTCCTTATCTGCCGCGGCTAACACGGGGGACAATAGTACATTCAGAAAGCCGTGAAGGGTTCCTGCACAGTCTGCCCCGCCGGTTTCATGCAGACAGATAATGACTACCGACAGCTTATCATAGCTCTCTCTTTGCTCCGTGATGTTTCCGACAAGATCCTCTTTCGTTATACGGTATTCCGCCATGGCATTTCCGATATATGCCGGCGCGTTCATGCAGATCCAGATACTGTATACCTTCTTCAGCCCGTCATAATCGGAATCTGTAAATTCTTTGTCCTGCTGCTCTGACAGCATACGCGCCCCATAGAAGATCCCGCGGGTCACGATCCTGTATTTCAGATAAAATTCTTTCTGGGCCTCTACATTGATCAGCAGCTTGATTTCTGAAGCGTCATCCTCTCCGGGCAGGAAGGCACGGAACCGGACATCATAGGTAATGGTCCCTTCCCCGGGAATTTTACTTTCGGTGCTATCCCCTGTAATACTCCGGTCTTTTTCCTCTTCCCCACCAGGACGAAGGGGGACATTGGCGATGGAAATATCCGGTTCGATCCATGATATAATTTCTCCGATGGAACAGCTGCCGTATTCCCGGACAGCCCCTTTCAGTATACGGGCCAGAACCTGCCGGCTTCCCAGAATACGTTTCACATACCCGTCATACTGCGCTTTGTCCCCGGCAGCACAAAGCTCCCGGGTCAGCCATGATTTTGCTTTTTTCTTCATCGGTTCCTCCTTGGATTACTGTTCACTCAGTACTGTGCAATTACTGCACAGTGCGTGAGAAAGTGACTCAAGAGTGCATAAACACAAACGCCACTGGCGATTTTAAATGGATTTATGCATGTTACTGGTCACGGAGTGAACAGTAACCTCCTTGGAGAGCGGGAACCGATAACGATGTGCCTCAGCGCCTGTTCTGGTTCCTGCCCTGTTAATACGTGTGATTTTTCGGCAGAAACTGCCAGAATGTGCGAATGCACGAGTTAAAATTTACCTCTGACTGTGAGGTATAAAATAGGTAAGAATATAATTATGATACTTTAGTATTGGTAGAAAGTCAACTCCTCTTTTCCGGTATCATCATGCCCGGTACCGTCATGTCATTGGTTATTATTCTACGTTCCCCCGTATAGTATTATCTGTTTTACATAATATCTTCTTTTTAAAAATAAATATTATTTTCACTATTGACTTTAATACCCGTCTTTAGAAGTTAACACCATATTCTTTGGGAGCAAAAACAACATATATT
>NZ_QUES01000038.1:0-61043 GCF_003478085.1 Eisenbergiella sp. OF01-20
ATGGAGCTGACCAGTACTAATCGGTCGAGGGCTTATCCTGAAGGTAAGAAAGAAGTTTTGGAAAAGATTAGATTCAATGTTCGGTTTTGAGGGTATGGATTTTATTCATTGTTATTTACCTTATCTGAAAACAGATAAGGTTTTTTTGTGTTATGAATCGGAAATAAAGAAAGAGGATTGGGTATGTATCCTTGACAATATACATCCTACAGTATGCATCCTTACGATATACATCCTTACTTGAAGCCCAGCTTTCAATATGGTACTATTAACAGGGTTATGGAACCGGAACGGCTGTTCCTTGATGCCTGCCTGGTGCGGTTCCTGAAAAGATTAACTTACGATTTTATGGAAGAGGAAGAAAAATGACGAATGAATTGCTGGAACAAATCGCGGATTCCCAGATGATTCTTATTGGAATCGGGAAAGAAATGGAAGAAAATTATCAGGGTATGGATGAAGATGATTTTTATAGGCCCCTTCTTGCCCAGGCACAAGACGAGAAAGACAGTGCCGCTATTATCCAGTATCTCAGGTGCCATTATGTGCGCAGGCATCCGAATCAACGCATAAAAGAATCCTATGAGAAACTGTCAGATATTTTAGATGGAAAAAATTATTTCATTGTATCTTTGACAGAAGATGATTATATTTATAATTCAACTATGGAAAAGGACCGTATTGTTACGCCCTGCGGCGGATTCAGAGCCTTACAGTGCAAAGAGGAATGCAGTACAGATCAGGAAGCGCTTGTTACGGATGAACATGTTATTTTACAGGTGCTTGAGAAAATAGATCATTGTGAGGGAACCCTTTCCTCTGTGGATTTTCCGGTCTGTGCGCAGTGTTGCCAAACGCTTTGGTTTAACCGGATAGAAACACCCGGTTACAGGGAAGAAGGGTACCTGCCCCAGTGGGGAAAATACACCGAATGGCTTCAGGGAACTCTCAACAGAAAACTTTGTATAATAGAACTTGGGGCCGGAATGGAATATCCTTCCGTAATCCGGTTCCCATTTGAAAAAGTTGCTTTCTTTAATCAAAAAGCTTCGTTTTTCCGAATCCACGGCAAGCTCCCTTATTTAACTGAAGAATTGGCAGGAAGAGCAACTTCTTTCAAGATTAATCCTGTGGATTTCTTATTAGGTGATGAAAAATAAAGGCTGAAATATTGCAGAGATACCTTAAGTATGCTACACTACGGTAATGGAATAAAGTAAGGTGCTTAAGAAGGGATGAGAAGCATGATAGCAATTATCGATTATGATGCCGGAAATATTAAGAGCGTGGAAAAAGCCCTGCAGGCTTTGGGCGAAGAGGCTGTGATTACAAGGGATAAGAAATGTATTATGGAAGCCGGCAAGGTAATACTTCCCGGTGTAGGAGCCTTTGGGGATGCTATGGAAAAGCTTCGTTCCTTTGGATTGACAGATGTCATTAGGGAAGTTGTGAAAAAGGGAACACCATTCCTTGGAATCTGTCTTGGCCTACAGCTTTTATTTGAACGAAGTGAGGAAAGTGAGGGGGTGGATGGTCTGGGTATTCTTCCGGGAGAAATTCTTCATATTCCGGAGAAGCCAGGAATAAAAATTCCCCATATCGGATGGAATTCTTTATCTTATCCTAATCCGGGGCGTCTTTTTGCAGGAGTGCGGGAGAATTCTTATGTTTATTTTGTCCATTCTTATTATTTGAAGTCGTCAGAACCATCGATAATTACAGCGGAGACTGAATATGGTACCCGCATTCATGCATCGGTGGAAAAGGATAATATTTTTGCCTGTCAGTTCCATCCCGAAAAGAGCTCTTCCGTGGGACTCGCAATATTAAAGAATTTTGTTTCCCTTACATAATAAGGAGATATCACGATGCATACAAAAAGAATAATACCTTGTCTGGACGTACATAACGGAAGAGTGGTAAAAGGGGTAAATTTTGTTAACCTTCAGGATGCCGGTGATCCTGTGGAGATCGGCGAAGCTTATGACAAAGCAGGTGCCGATGAACTTGTTTTTCTAGATATTACAGCTTCCTCCGATAACAGGAATACCGTAGTTGATATGGTACGCAAAGTGGCTGAAAAGGTGTTCATACCATTTACTGTAGGGGGAGGGATCCGGTCGGTAGAAGATTTCAAGGTCCTTCTGCGTGAAGGGGCGGATAAGATATCCATTAATTCTTCCGCTATAAACAGACCCGAACTGATAGCGGAGGCAGCGGATAAGTTTGGGAGCCAGTGTGTGGTGGTAGCTATGGATGCTAAAAGACGCCCGGATGGCAGTGGCTGGAATATTTATAAGAACGGCGGAAGGGTAGATATGGGAATTGACGCTCTTTCCTGGGCGGAAAAGGTAACCCGGCTGGGTGCGGGAGAGATTTTACTTACCAGCATGGACTGTGATGGGACAAAGGCAGGATATGATATTGAATTGACACGGCAAATTGCGGATCTGGTTCCTGTACCGGTGATTGCTTCCGGTGGGGCAGGAACACGGGAACATTTTTATGATGCACTTACAGAAGGAGGTGCACAGGCCGCTCTTGCAGCCTCCCTGTTCCATTACAAGGAGCTGGAAATCCGGGAGGTGAAAGCTTTTCTACGGGCCAGGGGAGTTTCCGTACGCTTATAATAAAAATAACGAAAAGTGGGAGAAACAAAAGATGGGAATGATTCAGAATGACTGGCTGGAGGAAATCAATGAAGAATTCAGAAAGCCATATTATGCGCAGCTGTTCCGTTTTGTACAGAAGGAATACTCCACATATGTGGTGTATCCTCCTGCCGATGAAATTTTTAATGCCTTTCATTTTACACCGTTAAGTAAGGTAAAAGTAGTAATTTTAGGACAGGATCCCTATCATAATGAAAATCAGGCACATGGCCTCAGCTTTTCCGTAAAGCCGGAGCAGAAGGAAATACCGCCTTCTCTGGTGAATATTTATCAGGAACTGCAGGAGGATCTGGGCTGTTATATTCCCAATAACGGTTATTTAAAGAAATGGGCCGATCAGGGTGTGCTTATGCTGAATACCGTATTAACGGTCAGGGCACATCGGGCAAATTCCCATCAGGGACAAGGATGGGAACAGTTTACAGATGCTGTGATTGAAGCGGTAAACCGTCAGGACAGACCGATTGTATATATGCTGTGGGGCAGACCTGCCCAGAGCAAAATTCCTATGCTCACCAATCCAAAGCATTTAATACTAAAGGCTCCGCATCCAAGCCCCTTGTCTGCATTCCGGGGATTTTTTGGATGCAGGCATTTCAGTAAAGCCAATGATTTCTTAAAAAGCAATGGTGTGGATCCTGTTGACTGGCAGATAGAAAATATCTGACAGGCGGGAAGCTCAATACCAATCTTTTGCAGGATAAAAAAGTCTTGTCAGGATTAAAATTCTGATGAGGCTTTTTATCATTTCCGTTTTTACGGCTTGACAAATGATTTAGGAGAGTTTATAGTGTTCCTGTATGAAACTACTAATGGATTTGAGATGAGGCAGCTTATGGATGAGATGAGTTATGTTGAAAAGCTGATGATGTTCGGTCTTACCAGACAGGAGGCATCCATTTACCTGTGTCTGAACAGGAACGGAACACTTACCGGATATGAGGCGGCAAAGCTGACTGGAATTTCACGGTCAAATGTCTATAATGCTTTAGCAGGATTGACAGAAAAAGGTGCCGCTTATTTGATGAAGGGAAGCAGCAGTAAGTATATGGCCGTTTCTGTGGAGGAATTTTGTGATAACAAGCTGCGTATGCTGGAGAGTACCAGGCAGTGGCTGGCAGAAAATATGCCGGCGGCGGACGAACCCAGCGACGGTTACATCACTATTGAGGGAGAGCAGCAGATTCTCGATAAGATGCATCATATGATGGAGCAGGCGGAAAAGCGGATATATCTTTCCGCATCAGGAACCAGACTTGCGGAAATGGAAAAGGACATATTGCAGCTGCTTCAGAAAAAAATAAAGGTGGTACTTCTTACTGATAAAGTTCCGGAACGGCTGAAAACTGCAGTCTGCTATAAAACAGAGGGAAAGGAAAACCAGATCCGTCTTATTTCCGATTCTAAGTATGTCCTGACAGGCGAATTGACGGGGAGCAGCAGGGATATCTGTCTGTATTCCGGCCAAAGGGTATTTGTAGATGCCTTAAAGGAAGCCATGCGGAATGAGATTAAGCTGATAGAACTTACTGGTAAGAAAAAGAAAGCAAAAGGAGACATAAGAGAATGAATAAAATACCTTTCGTGACCAAAGAACAAATAGAGGAAATTGTGAAAACGTATCCCACTCCCTTCCATATATATGACGAAAAAGGAATCCGGGAAAATGCGAGGAAGCTGAAGCAGGCTTTTTCCTGGAATAAAGGTTATAAAGAATTTTTTGCGGTAAAGGCTACTCCTAACCCCTTTTTAATGGACATACTGAGAGAATTCGGCTGCGGCTGTGACTGTTCTTCGCTGACGGAACTGATGCTCAGTGAGGCTATGGGTATCAGCGGGGAAGATATCATGTTTTCTTCCAACGATACCCCTGCTGAAGAATTTGCATATGCGGCAAAGCTGGGAGCGACAATCAATCTGGATGATATCACACATATCTCCTTTCTGGAAGATATTGTGGGAAAGCTTCCTGAGACTATTAGCTGCCGCTATAATCCGGGCGGCGTATTTAAAATAAGCAATAGTATTATGGATAATCCCGGAGATTCCAAGTACGGATTTACCACAGAACAGATGTTTGAAGGCTTCCGTATCCTGATGGAAAAAGGGGTGAAACATTTTGGAATCCATGCTTTTCTGGCAAGCAATACAGTCACCAACGAATATTACCCTGTTCTCGCAAAGGAAATGTTTGAGCTGGCAGTGCGGCTGAAAAAGGAAACAGGGGCGGATATCCGCTTTATTAATCTTTCTGGGGGTATCGGAATCCCTTATCTGCCTGACCAGGAGGAGAATGATATACTGGCAATCGGAGAGGGGGTCAGAGCGGTATATGAAGAGGTTCTGATTCCTGCCGGAATGGGAGACGTGGCTATTTATACGGAGCTGGGCCGGTTTATGATGGCACCTTATGGTCATTTGGTTACCCGGGCCATACATGAAAAGCATACGCATAAGGAATATATCGGCTGCGATGCCTGTGCCGTAAATCTGATGCGGCCTGCAATGTACGGAGCATATCATCACATTACGGTTCTTGGGAAAGAAAAACAGGACTGTGATCACAGGTATGATATTACAGGTTCCCTGTGTGAAAATAATGATAAGTTTGCTATTGACAGAATGCTTCCCGAAGTGGAGATGGGTGACTATCTGGTCATTCATGATACCGGGGCCCATGGTTTTGCCATGGGGTATAATTATAATGGTAAGCTTAAATCTGCCGAGCTTTTGCTGAAGGAAAACGGAGAAGTGCAGTTAATCCGCAGAGCGGAGACCCCTAAGGATTATTTTGCAACATTTGACTGTTTTGAGATATATGATAACTTTCATTTCTAAGTCAGACGGTACGTAACAGTTCAGACGGTACAAAGTTTTTGAAAAAGTAAACGGAAAAAGCTTGTCAGAAACTTCCGGATATGGTATTATTAGTTTCGGCTGAATTGGAAACAAGGAAGCTGGAATGCCGGCGTGTCGGAATGGCAGACGAGGCAGACTCAAAATCTGTTGTGGGCAACCACGTGCGGGTTCAAGTCCCGCCGCCGGCAGTGTGAAACCTCTGAGTTTATCAGGGGTTTTTCTTTTTGTGTTGTATTCCGTGCTGCACTTTTTGGGATTCTATTTGTTACGGACCGGGCAGCTTGTCAGAACATAAAAGAGGGGTGCGATCCCCTCTTCAATAGTTTCATAGGTTGTTTAAACAAACACTTTTACTCATCATATTTATTCAAAACAGAAGAATATATATCACTTATGTTTATGTAAGTGATTTCTTTATTCTCTTTAGAAGTATTGATGTATGCTTGAATTCCGTCTTTGAATTCCATATCTCTTATATTAACATCGTCGTTTTGTTCATATTTATCACCAGTCTGTTTATAATTAATGGTGCTGTCTAAATGCTGCCCATCCATTTCGAACCCATACTTTTCATAATCGGTGCTGCCAAGGCCTAATCCATTAAGCAGTGTAACATCTGAGTCTCCACTAAATTTAATAGATGATAAAAGGCCTTCGGTATAAGCCAGGCTTATAAATCCATAATCATATGTATGAAAAAAGTCATTATATTCATATTCATAATCGCTCATGATGTCTTCTGCTTTTTCACGGCTCATATATAATTCCAATTTTTTTCCTGACGGAAGTTTTACCCCAAACATTTTCTCTGTGGAATTACCGGAGCACGAGCATAAAAGCATTCCTAAAATTATAACAAGCGCATGAGATAGTAATTTCTTTTTCATAGATTTCCCCCTGATAAGTATTTTTTATACAAACATAATAAGGCATTTACAGATAATTTACAACAGAATAATACTAAAAATGAAGTAAGAGACATTCGGAACCGCTCCGGGTGTCCCCAACACCTGGAGCGGTTGTTTCCTTAAAAACTTTACTGACCTTCCAATATTTTCAGCTCAGAATGATTGATCTTCCTCAGAGACTATTTTCTCCAGAACATTGATTAAATCATAAACATTATTAATTTTAACATTTCTTTCTAATATATTATTTTTTAAATCAATGGATAGTGTTTCGAATTTTTCCCGAACTTCCGGGGATACATATGATGCCATGCTATCACCTCTTTTCGATAGTATGTGCAAGTGATAATAAGTTATGTAATAAGTCTGAAAAGAAACGTATGCAGGAATCTTAATTTCAACAGACAAAATCATTTTCATAGTCAAGCTAATCGCCCAGATGTGCAGTGCTCAGTATTGGTGAATCCCCTCCGGCTGCCCGGAGGGGATTGGCTGTATGGAATTAAGTTAGGAAATAGTCCAACAGCCTTTCAGTCAGATACTGAACAAAGACCATTATTACAGATATAAGGATTTCCTCTTTCATGAGCAGACACCTCCCTTCCTGTGTTTGAAGGGTAAGCTCTGCCGGATAGTCAAAACGGTGCTGATTGGCCTCTAAGGACCCTTTAGCATGTAAAAAAACCGGTATGGTTCAAATTTGTAGTATATATCATTTAATTGTCCGGATGCGGCAATAATTCTGACTTGTCCGAATTGCTGCCATTCGTTACCAAAAGGTTCACAAGTTCTGAGAGAGGGGCAGAGAGATATTTATCCCTGTGCATAACCAGAAGCAGTTCATTTACCAGGGAAAGATCTTCGATTTCCAACGATATCAGACTCCCCTTTTCCAAAGCTTTTTTTACCAATATGTCCGGCAATATGGTAATGCCCAGACCGGCCCTGGCAGCTTCTATAAGTGCCGGGGAATTCACGCTTGTCCACAGGGGATAGGCAGTATAGCCATGAAGATAGAGAGCGCTGTCCAGAACATCACGGATAGCGCTTCCTTTTTCCCGGAGAAGAAGCCGTTCTTTGCATAAAGAGGAAAGAGACAGCGGCTGGGAGAGACGGGGATAATCCGGTGCACAGACGGCAAGCAGGGGATAGGAGGAAAAGGGGATACTGCGATAGGGACCATGGGGAGGCAGCCCTTCTATGAGAGCGATATCGGCATACCCGGCCTGCAGCTCTAATATGGCATTTGCGGCACTCACCACATTTACGGTTACGGGGATTTCCGGATGGACGGCTTCGAAGCGCCGGAGTGGACCCGGAAGAAAATAAGAAGCAATGGTTATGCTGGAAACAAGCCGTATGGGGGCGCACCGCTCCAGCTTTTTGATTTTAGCTTCCAGGGCTTTGCAGGAAGCCAGGATGGGGAGAACATCCTGCAGAAGCAGACTTCCGGCTTCCGTCAGCCGGATGGTTTTGGACAGGCGGTCAAAAAGAAGGGTGCCGGCTTCTGTTTCCAATTCCTGTACGGCATGAGATACCGCGGATTGTGTAATGTATAAAAGACGGGCGGCTTTAGTAAAACTTCCGGTTTCTGAAACCGCCTTCAGAATTTCCATATGCCTAATAGTCATGAATGTTATTTCTCCGTTCTCTAATGATGAATAAAAGTAATAGATTTAATTAAAATATATCATTTTACTAATGGATAAGCAAGTTATATAATAAACCGGATGGGAGGATATATTTATGGGCGGAGAGAAAAAAAAGCGGTATTTATGGCTGCTGGGTATTCATATGTTTATCAGTGCCTTTACCTTCGGCGGAGGCTATGTGGTCGTTCCTATGATAAGAAAATATTTTGTGCTGCAGAAAAAGCTGTTTGGGGAGGAAGAACTGGCGGAAATGGCCGCTGTATCACAATCTGCCCCAGGTGCAATTGCCGTAAATCTGGCGGCGGTTACCGGTTACCGTGTGGCTGGAGCAGCCGGAGCACTAATCGGTGCATTTGCATCGGTGCTGCCGCCTTTTCTGATTATGGCGGTGATATCGAACAGCTACCAGGCGTTTATCGCCAATCACGTTATGGCGGCCATCCTGAAGGGGATACAGGCCGGGGCGGCGGTGCTGATTGCAGAGACCGCTGTTGGAATGTGCAGGAATATATGGCGGGAACATAATTTCCTGTTTACATTGATGATACCCGGAATTTTTATTTTCTGTTTTCTTGGAAAGGGGAGTGCGGCATTGGCTCTGCTTGCAGGTTGTATATTGAGTCTGGTACAGGCTTTGTATTTTTTACGCAGACATAAAGAAGATACGGAGGCGGTGAAGGAGGGACGGGAATGGGAATTATAGGAAAGCTGTTCGGCGTATTTCTTCAGATTGGGCTTTTCAGTATAGGAGGAGGCTATGCGGTCATAGGACTGATTCAGGATAAAATTGTAGGCAGATATGGGTGGCTGACTGAAAAAACGTTTGGGGACATCATTACGATTTCACAGATGACGCCAGGCCCTTTGGCTGTGAACGCTTCTACGTTCGCAGGCTTCCAGCTGGCAGGGACAGGGGGAGCTGCTGCCGCCACTGCAGGCTGTGTGGCGGGAGGGATTGTTTTGTCGCTGCTGTTGTATGTTTTTTTCAGGAAAAAGGGCGGATCTTTTTATATGACACAGCTTCTGAAGGGGTTGAAAGCGGCATCTACGGGATTGATTCTTTCTGCGGCCGGTACGATTGTACTGCTTACTTTTTGGGGAAGCTCTGACATCACTCAATTGTCCTGGAGGGAGATAGACGTGTGCAGTGTTGTACTTTTTGTATCGGCCCTTCTGCTTCCGAGGATAGTGGTGCCTCTTGTTACCAAAGGAAAGGGGAAGGGACTTGGTCCTGTTGCCCTGATGCTCCTGACAGGGGCGGCCGGTTTTTTTCTGTATCGGTAGGTCAGCCCGTCTGAATGGATATTTCTATTACATAATTATCTGATTCTCCGGTCGCCAGATAGTTAAGCAATTCATGTTCGTAGGAATTGCCTGTTATCTGAAGGCCGGTTTTTTTGATGTAATCCTTGAGAACGGAATAGGAATGGCAGAGGGTTTCGTAGGATCCCTTATGGTTCAGCATGGCATAGGTCCCTGCAGGTTTAACAAAAAGAAGAGGGTTTTGTATGGGGGCGGAAAGTTTGCTGCAGTAAAAGTCCTCTTCATAGCTGTTGCAGCAAAGGTTCTCTTTTAAAATAATGGAACCTAACGGATACTCCTCCCCCAGCAGGTTGGCTTCCAGATATTCCAGCAGTGCTTTCACCGTTTCGGACTGGTTGCGTTCGTGATCCTCATATTCTTTGGAAAAGGGCATCGCTATGAAATATTCTTCCGGACAAGCCTTGAGAAAGGGAACATTATATTCTGTCTGAAGAGCATGCTTTGTTAATGTGATGGTATTGCGCATCAGGCGGTGGATATGCATCAGCCGTTCTAATTCCGCAGACAAGAGCTTGTCATTTTCTTCCATAAGAGCCAGAAAGGAGGCCGGTTCCCTGGAAGTGATATATTCCCGGATTTCCTTTAACGGTGTGCCGCATTCCTTCAGCATGGCAATGATATCAAATAAATAAAGCTGATTGGCAGAATAATAACGGTAGCCGTTGTCACGGGTAATTTCCGGCTTCAGCAGCCCTATTTCATCATAATAGAAAAGAGTGTCCTTTCGTATGTTACAAAGCCTGGCAAATTCACCTGAGGTGAAAAGCGGTTTCGAATTATTGTTCATGATTCCTCCGCGGCGGCCATACCCTGCGGATGCCCGGAAAAGAAGCAGCGGGGTATAAAAAAGTATTGACTATGGGGTTACTCCATACATTATAGTAGGCTTTTGCGGGGCTTGCAAGCCCTGGTAATGCTAACAGGTCAGGAGGACGGAAAATGAGCCATTCTATTTCACAAAACTTTAAGGGAAGGACGTTATTAAAATTTGCATTCCCTACTATTATCATGATGGTGTTTATGTCCATGTACACCATGGTGGACGGATTTTTTGTGTCCCGGTTTG
The DNA here is from genome assembly GCF_003478085.1 of Eisenbergiella sp. OF01-20. Lineage (NCBI taxonomy): Bacteria > Bacillati > Bacillota > Clostridia > Lachnospirales > Lachnospiraceae > Eisenbergiella > Eisenbergiella sp. OF01-20. Next base: position 10,481 of record NZ_QUES01000038.1, read on the forward strand.
TGGGAGCGGATGCCCTGTCTGCTATCAATATTGTTTATCCTCTGATCGGGCTGGTCGTAGGTATGGGAATTATGCTGGGGACAGGGGGAAGCGCCGTGATCGCAAGGCAGCTGGGCTTTGGCCAGGCTGAAGAAGCAAGAAAAAATTTCACCCGGATTCTGGTGTTCGGACTGGTTCTCGGTATCCTTTTCACTATAGTAAGTATGGTATTTCTGGAACCTTTCTTGGATCTTTTAGGGGCAAGTGAAAGACTGATGGGTTATTGCAAGGAATATATGATCATTCTGCTCCCTTTTATGGCGCTGCAGATGCTTCAGACAATACTCGGAGTCCTTTTTGTAACTGCAGGAAAACCAAACCTGGGATTAGGGCTTACCATAGGCTCCGGTCTGGCAAACATGGTACTGGATTATATATTTATAGCGGTTTTAGGCTGGGGAATCGGCGGAGCCGCCCTGGCAACGGCGGTAGGGTATGCCATCATGCCTGTCTTTGCTTTTTTCTATTTTTTGAAACCCAGGACCGATCTATACCTGGTTAAGGCATCCTTCCAGAAAGCTGTGTTATGGGAAAGCTGTATGAACGGTTCCTCTGAAATGGTCAGTAATCTTGCCGCCAGCGTAATAACCTGGCTTATGAACCTGCTGATGATGCATTTTGCCGGGGAGGACGGTGTGGCGGCAGTTACGGTGGTTCTGTATACCCAGTTCTTTTTTACTGCTGTTTTCCTGGGCTTTTCCAATGGAGTCGCCCCGGTAATCAGTTACAACTACGGCAGCAGGAATACGAAACAGCTGAAAACCGTATTCCGGATCTGTCTGAAAAGTATGGTGCTGTGCTCCTTTCTGATGACCGGAGCTTCCATGCTGCTGGCAAAGCCTTTGGTAGGGCTGTTCCTTCCTCCGGGGACATCGGCGAATGAGCTGACCTATCAGGGATATTTATTGTATTCAATCAATTATCTTTTTGCCGGGATGAATATTTTTGTATCCTCTTTGTTTACGGCACTGTCCAATGGAAAAATATCGGCGATGATTTCCATGGTACGTACCTTTGGCTTTACCGTTGCCGGAATTCTTCTGTTTTCCTGGCTGTGGGAGATAAACGGGCTTTGGCTGGCAGTTCCGGCGGCAGAATGCGCCACACTGATCCTGGCAATGTACCAGGTAAAAAAATACAAAACTGTTTATGAATATTAAAAAAATCTTAAATAGGAAAAGCTATAAGAGTATGATATAATGTCGAAGGAAGAGTTGCAAAAATGCAGGATTTTTGTATGGCAGATTGAGAGGGATTCATGGGAACGGATACGAAGCCTGTAATTCAGGTTAAGAATTTATATAAGGTATACCGGGTGGGCGACAGCCATGTACGTGCGCTTGACGGTGTGAACCTGGAAATATACAAGGGGGAGTTCTGTTCTATAGTAGGTACCTCCGGTTCCGGTAAATCCACCCTTCTGAATATGCTGGCGGGGCTGGAGAAACCTACCAAGGGTGAAATTATCATAGCAGGAGAACATATGGAGAATAAGACGGAAAACCAGCTGGTTAAATTCCGCAGAGAACATATCGGCTTTATTTTCCAGTCTTTTAATCTGATGGGAACCATGAATGCGGTGGAAAATGTGGCTTTGCCCCTCACCTTTCAGGGAGTGGATAAGGATATCCGTATGAAGAAGGCGTCCAGGGTTCTGGATATGGTGGGTCTGAAGGAGCACAAGAAGCATAAGCCGACGCAGATGTCCGGCGGGCAGCAGCAGCGGGTGGGAGTGGCAAGGGCCCTGGTAGTGAATCCGGAAATCATTTTTGCTGACGAACCTACCGGCAACCTGGATTCCAATACCTCAAAGGAGGTAATGGAGCTGATGCAGAAGGTGGTCAGGGAGCAGAAGCAGACACTTGTCATGGTTACTCATGACAACTATCTGGCCAGTTTTGCCGACCGTATTTTTCATATCATTGACGGCAAGATCGTTAAGATAGAAGATAGGCGTAACCAAGCAGACAGGTCTGCGCATTTACTGTCCAGGCCGTAAAAAGCAGTGGAAACAGGCAGCCGGCGGGCAGACAATACAAGAGAACGTATAAAAGTACAGAGGGGAAGAAAATGAACGCAGGAAAAAAATTCATCATCAGCATCAGTGTAACATGTGCTTGCATAGCGCTGCTTACGGCAGTGCCGTTTCAGGGAAATGTAGGCCGGGTAGCCGCCTCGGCAACCAGCGGCAATACAATTGACCGTTCCTCACCCAATGTAATAACCGACGACGACAGGGCGGATGCCGATGCCCAGCTGAAGGCGCATGTGGACAGCATCCTGAAAAGAACACATCCGGATGAGTATACGCTTCAGAAGCTGAACGATACCTTTTACAGCGCGGTATATTATATTGCGAATACGGAGATGAGCGTCAGTGAACTTTGGGCGTATGTAAGCGAAATGAAGGCTAAGCTGGATGCGGTGGTGCCCGATACATCGGTAACCAAACCTACAACGGAATTCCTCCAGGTGGGAAATAACTGGGAAACGCCGTCGGTGAGCTACGGTCAGCAGGTATCCATTGTTCTGCCTATTATAAATCTGGGTAGTGAGAATCTTACGGATCTGGTGGTAAAGCCGGTTGTTTCCAATGATGTTAAGGTATGGCCCTTTGAACCGGATACGACAGGTTACGTGCAGTCTTTTGCGGAGATACCGGGCAATCCCTTCGGCGGAAATTATGAAGCGGGAATGTTTGCCAGAAGAGAGCTGACCTATAATTTTACGGTAAGGGACGATGTTATGACCGGTTATTATCCGCTTACGTTTGAAATCTGGTATACGAAGGCGGGCGTGAGGTGTGAAGAGCCGGTATCCATTTCGGTTTATGTATATACCCAGGGCAAACCGGGGGCCGGCCATATCGGCGGAGATGACGGTGCGGTGGAATCCAAACCCCGTATTATTGTAACCGGTTTTGAAACAAATCCCAAGGAAATATATGCCGGCGATACTTTTATGGTAACTATCCATGTAAAGAATACCTCCAGGGATAAAGCGGTTAATAATGTATTGTTTGATATGCAGGCGGTGGAAAGCGGAACGGAGGCCAACACCACCTATGCCGTATTTCTTCCCACATCAGGCTCCAGTTCCGTTTATACGGATTCCATTGCTCCGGGCAGTGAGTTCGACATTAACATAGAAATGACGGCAAAGACGGATCTTACCCAGAAGCCGTATGTTATTACTGTGAAAATGAAATATGATTCGGGAAAGGATATCGACCTGACAGATGAAGCCAAGGTATCCGTTCCTGTGCTTCAGGAAGCGAAATATGATACCAGCGACATTGAGGCTATGCCTTCCAGCATTTCCGTAGGCAATCAGTCTAATGTTATGTTCAGCATTTACAATACAGGTAAGACCACGTTTTATAATCTTCAGGTAAAATATGAGGGGGCTTCCATTGAAGGCGGAGACACCTTCCTGGGAACGCTTAAGCCGGGAGAAACCGGGAGCGTTGATTCTATGATCACCGCCATTGCACCCAACACAGACGATGGGACGATTAAAGTGAATATCTCCTTCGAAAATGAATCAGGGGAAGTGGTGAGCTTTGAAAGGAATTTTGTGCTGGATGTGTATGAGGAGGTTTATACCGATCCCATGATGCCGGAGGAACTTCCCCAGGAAGACCAGGGGGGCATTAATCTCGTACTGGTTTTAGGCATTGCTGCTGCTGTGACAGCTGTGGCAGCCGTGATAATCATCGCGGTAATCAGAAAAAAGAAAAAGAAAGCGGCAGCTCTGAAGCTGGAAGAAGAACTGCTGGAAACGGACAATGAAGAATAACCAGGGGCAGGAGCGGATATGAAATTTTTGGATTTGCTGCGGTTAAGCAGCAGCAGCCTGTGGAAAAGAAAAGTGCGTACCCTGCTTACGGTACTGGGAGTAACCATCGGCGTGGCATCCATTGTAGTGATGGTTTCTCTGGGCCTTGGACTGAATAAATCCTCCATGGAGGAAATGGAATCCTATGGCAGCCTTACTGCAATAACCGTCAACCTTTCCGGAGGTGGTGGGTATTCCTACTCTTCCTCCGGCGCCATGATGGTGCAAAGCTCTTCTTCAGGTAAGGAAGAAGAGGAAAAGCGTCTTGACGATGAACTGGTGGAAAACCTGAAGGCGATTCCTCATGTGAATCTGGTTTCTCCGGTCCTGAGTGTGGATGTTATAGCCAGAAGCGGGATTTATGAAGGTAATTTCAGGGTACAGGGAATGACGCCCGAAGCCTTTGAAGCGATGAAACTCCCTCTGGGCGAAGGAACTTTTCCTCAGAAAGATGCGGAAAAACTCGAATTTTTTTACGGGAACATGGTTCTGCAGAGCTTCTCCAATTCCAGGACCGGAAGCTATCCTTACTATGAGAAGGGGGAACTGCCGGACGTTGACTTGCTGAAAGATCCTATTTTTATTATTTTTGACACGAACGCCTATTATAATAATAAATACGGGGACGGCAGTTCCTCTGCCGCAAAGTCTCCTCCTCCCAAGAAGTATCTGATCGACACCTGCGGCATGATAGAAGGCGGGCCGGAGGACTGGAGCAGGTACAGCTATGATGTATATTGTGATATAGATGCGCTGAAAACGGAATTGAAACGTATCTTTAAAAATAAGGCGATACCGGGTCAGCCCACCACCAAGACTGGCAAACCATATAAAGAGATCTATTACAGTTCCCTTTATGTGGATGTGGATGATATGGAAAATGTGGCTGAGGTACAGAGTGCAATTAATGCCATGGGATATCAGGCTTCCAGCAATGCGGAATGGGTGCAGGCCATGCAGACCCAATATGGATATGTGCAGCTGGTTCTGGGCGGCATCGGTGCGGTGTCTCTTCTGGTAGCTGCCATAGGGATAACCAATACGATGATGATGTCTATTTATGAGCGGACAAAAGAAATCGGTATTATGAAGGTATTGGGCTGTGATCTGAGAAATATTCAAATGATGTTTTTAATGGAAGCGGGTTTTATCGGATTTATAGGAGGCATTGTGGGACTGGTATTCAGTTTTGCCATATCAATCCTCATTAACCAGATAGTGGCTTCTATGGGCAATATGATGACACTTTCCTATATTCCTCCCTGGCTTGCTCTTTTATCCCTGGTATTCGCCATTCTGGTAGGAATGGTTGCGGGATTTTTCCCGTCCCTGAGAGCCATGAGGCTGAGTCCTCTGGCAGCAATAAGAAACGAATAAAAAAGGCCTCCGGTTTTCCGGAGGTCCTTTTTATGTGTGCCCGCTGGGTACAGGTTTCAATCCGTACGTTTTGACGGGATCAGGAGTTCATTAAAGCAGCAGTAACACAATTGGCAAATAACTGTGCACCGGGAAGGTTCGGATGTACACCATCGCTGGTAAAAACAGATAAATTCTCATAAGTAATACCGCAGTTATACACATCGATGACAGACGCGCCGTATGCGGTGGCAATCGCCCGTATTTGCTTATTAAAATCCTTGATGGTATTACCATTTCTGTTTACCGGATTATTGGTGCCTGGGGCCCTCAGCCCGGGGTCTCTCGCAAAAAGGGTACAGCAGTATACAGACGCATTGGGATAAAGGCTCTTTATTTTCAGCAGCATTAATTCGTAAGCACTGCTGAAGGTGGTCTGCATTCCTTCTGTCTGAATGGAAGGAGATTGGAAGGAACCAAGAGGAATATCCCTGGCAAAATCATTGACGCCCATATATATGATAATAACATCCGGTGAAGTGCCGTCAGCTCCTTTTAAATCCATAATACGGCGGAAGCTGCAGCCTGGCGCAGAACCGTCTGCGGCAACAGAATTTCCTGTGACATTGGTATTGGCTGAAGAAGCATTACTGCATAAACGCATGCCGGTGGCATTCAGTACCTGATACCACCAGGTCCCTTCCACCATAGGAATACCGCTGTTTCCGGGATAATAAATATTATAATCAACAGGTATGTAATCATTGAAGGTAGATATGCTGTCGCCCAGGATAGAAAGGCTCAGTCCGGTATATTTCGTAGGAACATTGGAAGATTCCACTGTTTTCAGCGGAGTAGTTGCGGCTTGGGCGGTAATGCCGCTGCACAGCGGATAAGAAAACATCAGTGTAGCCGCCAGGGTCAGGGCTGTGAACTTTACTCCTTTTTTCATAAAATAAAAACTCCTTTTCTCATTTGTTATCCAATAAAAAAGGTAGCACAGAGAAAAGGAGTTTGTCAAGTTATGTCTGCTTTAGAAGTTAATATAAAAGGAAGTTGGTAATATATTCCGCAATAAGCCGGGCGCCTTCAGCGTTTGGGTGGACCCCGTCGATGGTATACTGCGGGAGATTATCATAGGTAATGCCGCAGTTATGAACATCAATTACCGTATAATTGTAGGCGGAGGCGATTGTGGCAATTTCTGCATTAAAATCGGCTATTGTATTACCGTTTTCGTTGGTGGCAGGGAACTGCTCGGGGTTATCATCCACATCCCCTGCACTTGTTTCCAAAAGCGTGCAGAAATAGATCTGCGTATTGGGAAAGGTTGCCGCCAGCTTTTGCAGCATCAGTTCATATGCATCGCAGAAATTATTGATTTCTCCTTCCTGCTGTGCTTCCGGTGTTGTGAAATTACCCAGTTCGACACTTCTGAGAAAGTCATTTACGCCCATAAAAACAATAAGAAGATCGGGAGCCGGGCCATTATCTCCGGGAGTTAAATCATTGATGCGTTTAAAACTGCATCCGGGAGCGCTGCCTGTGGTATCGGAAGAATCTCCCGAAATGGTAGTATTGGAAGATGACGCATTGGCATTCAGTTCCATCCCTGTGGCAGAGATAACCTGAAACCACCATGTTTTTTCTACGGTTGAAATATCTCCGTAATTAGGATAAAAGATATTATAGTCTGTCGGTATATATCCATCAAAAGTGGAAATGCTGTCCCCAAGAATAGAGAGCTTCAGGCCGGTAAGATTACGGGCTTCCTTTGGTTCGGAGGCTTCTTCAGATGATGGGGCTTGACTTTCCTGCAAGGATGCGGAATTATCGGATACGGTACCGATTTCGGAGAAAGTTTCCGGAGGCGTATTCTCTTCCGGGGATTCCGGAGAAGAAGGCTTGCCGCAGCAGACAAAGAAAATGCTGAAAACAGCTACGCATAAAAACAGCAGACATAACACACCTATGCCGATAAGATGACCGGATGATTTTCTTTTTTTCATGAGAACTCCTACCTGATTATTTTAGTATAAGTCTATGCCTGTTATTATAACATGATTCATAATGAATAGGCGGAAAAATTTTCTTAAGATTATTTCTCTGCTGCGTGAAAGTGATAGCATACAAAAGTAAAGGATTGGATACTTTATATAGAACCAGAGAAATAGAAATTGCCGGAAAAGATATGAATTGGATAATATGCATAAAAACAAGACTCTGAATCTGTGAAAATAACACGAATTTGCCTGTATGCCCTTGACATTGATTGTCAAGTTTGATATGCTCAATGCAGTTGAGGGAACAAGATAAATAGGGAGTGGGTTGTTACTGTCAGGCAGGCAAAACCAGATTTTATAAGTTAGTCGCAGCAGGTACATTGTGTACAGGTTGGTGAGGTTAACTTATAAGATTTGGTTTTTTTTATTAGCAAATTACATTCCGGATGGTATTTTGGGAATGCTAACAGCATAAGAGAAACCTGAACCCAGAATTATACTGTAAATCTCCATAGCAGAGGACAGGTATGATAATCGGAAAAATAATTAATAATAACGTAGTATCCTCCTGGGATGAGGAGGGTAAGGAAATAATTATCATGGGCCGCGGCCTTGGCTTTCAGAAAAAAGCGGGGCAGGAGGTGGCGGAGGACGGCATAGAAAAAATATTCCGCCTGGAAAGCAAGGATGTACGGGAACGTTTCAAAGACTTGCTTGCCAGCATGCCGTTAGAATATATTCAGGTATCTGCGGATATTATTTCCTATGCAAGAAAAAATCTGAATACCAAGCTCAGCCAGAATGTGTATTTAACGCTTACCGATCATATCGGATTTGCTATAGAACGCTTTAAAGACGGAATGGATTTTTCCAATGCCCTTTACCGTGAAATCAAACGGTTTTATCCCCAGGAGTTCGGAATTGGGATGCATGCGCTCTGTCTGATTGAAGAACGAACAGGGATCCGCCTTCCTGATGATGAAGCGGCTTCCATAGCCATTCATCTGGTGGATGCTGAATTTGATATCAAGGTCAGGGATACATGGGCTATGACCAATATGATTCAGGATATGATGCAGATTCTTGAGGGGAGCCTGAACCTTCCGCCGGAGGATTCCCTTTACAGGGACAGACTGGCGTCCAATCTGAAATTCCTTGCTCACCGTATGCTTCTCCTGCCTCCTGTGGAAGGCAGGGAGGATGAAGTGTTCCGGGATTTTGTAAGGAATCATTGCAGCAGGGAGTATGGACTGGCGGAGAAGGTGAAAATGCATGTTAAGGAGAAGTACGGCTGTGAAATGACCGGGGAAGAACAGATTTATCTGGCCCTGCAGCTGAAACAGGCCGGCAGTTTTACAGATATCATACAGAATAATAGAAAATAATCAGTCAAAAAAGAAGGGATGGAAGAAGATGGGATTGTTTGATGTTTTTAAGAAAAAAGGAATTATACTCGGGGCACCGCTGGAAGGGGAATGCGTTTCCCTCAAGCAGGTGAATGACCCTACATTCAGTGAAGAGATACTTGGTAAAGGAATTGCGATTGTGCCTGCCGACGGAAAGGTTTACGCTCCTGCCAACGGAGAAATAAGCACGGTATTCCCCACGGGCCATGCGCTGGGTCTTACCACGGAGGACGGTGTGGAGGTCCTGATTCATATCGGGCTGGATACGGTTAAGCTGAACGGACAGCATTTTACCATCCGCGCAAACGCCGGTGATAAAGTGAGAAAAGGGGATTTGCTGATAGAAGCGGATATCGAACAGATTAAGGCTGCCGGCTACGATGTTATTACCCCTATGATTATCTGCAATACAACGGATTTTGCCTCTGTTGAGGGAAAGACCGGAAAAACGGTAAAACCCGGCGATGATTGTCTGGAAATAACCAAGTAAAATCTGGGAGGAATAACCATGATTAAATGTTCCGGGAAAAGTGTATTAAAAGGAATTGCCATAGGAAGAATATATCTGTACAAAAAACAGGAATATGTCCTCAAGCAGGAAACGGTTGAAAATCCGGAAGCGGAAGCGGAGAGGCTGGAAAAGGCAAGGGTAACTGCCGGAAGCCAGCTGGAAGAGCTTTACCAGAAGGCTCTTGTGGAAGCCGGAGAAGAACAGGCCATGATCTTTGACGTGCATAAGATGATGCTGGAAGACGAGGATTATCTGGATTCCATACGCGGCATGATCCGGGATGAAAAAATGAATGCGGAGTATGCCGTAAGCCTTACGGGTGATAATTTCGCCGGCGTTTTTGCAAGCATGGATGATGAATATATGAAAGCCCGTTCGGCAGATGTGCTGGATATCTCCAAACGTTTAATCCGGATACTGGCAGGTGTCGGAGAAGAAGGAATGGTATCCGAGGAACCGGTAATACTGCTGGCGGATGACCTCTCGCCCAGCGAAACGGTGCAGATGGATAAGAGCAAAATACTTGCTATTGTAACCAAGCACGGGTCTACGAATTCCCATACGGCAATACTGGCCCGTTCCATGAATATTCCCGCACTGGTACAGACGGATGTAGCGCTTCTGGAAGAATATAATGGGGCAAAAGCTGTTGTGGATGGGTTCGGCGGCACCATTATCATCAATCCGGAGGAAGATGTTCTGGAAAGAATGATACAGAAAAAGATGGAATACGAAAAAGAGCGTACGGCTCTTCAGGAACTTAAGGGCAAGGATAACGTAACTTCTGACGGCCGCAGAATTAATTTATATGCCAATATCGGAAATGTTTCGGATGTGGATAAGGTACTGGAATCGGATGCCGGCGGAATCGGTCTTTTCCGGAGCGAATTCATCTATCTGGGACGGGAAGATTATCCCACGGAGGAAGAACAGTTTCTTATATATAAGGAAGTTCTTTCCAGAATGGAAGGGAAAAAGGTAATAATCCGTACCCTGGACATAGGGGCCGATAAGCAGGTGGATTATTTTAAACTTCCCCGGGAAGAGAATCCTGCAATGGGATTTCGGGCGATACGTATCTGCCTGGAAAGACCGGAAGTTTTTAAAACGCAGCTGCGGGCTATATACAGGGCTTCTGCCTTCGGTACTGCCGCGATAATGTTCCCCATGATTATTTCCGTAGGGGAAATCAGGAAAATAAAGAAGATTGTGGAAGAGGTTAAAAGCGAGCTTACCAAAGAAGGGATCAGCTTCAACCGTGTGGAGCTGGGAATTATGGTGGAGACACCGGCGGCGGCGGTTATCAGTGATGAACTGGCAAAGGAAGTGGAATTTTTCAGTATCGGTACGAATGATCTGACTCAGTATACACTGGCTATTGACAGGCAGAACCAGAATCTGGACGATTTCTATGATTCCCACCATGAAGCGGTCCTCAGATTGATTCGAATGACAGTGGAAAATGGCCATAAGGCAGGAATTTGGGTGGGAATCTGCGGTGAGCTTGGCAGTGATACCACACTTACCAAGAAGTTTGTGGATATGGGCGTGGATGAGTTGTCTGTGTCTCCCACCTATGTACTGAGTGTGAGAAAAGCGGTAAGAGACTTATAAGCCAAAGCTGTATAGTAAGGTATCTGCCATGGCCCGCGTGCAGCGGACGTGGTTAAGATAGATAATATTAGGAAGGGAGAGAGATTGACATGAAAGAATTCAAGTATACAATTACGGATGAACTGGGGATCCATGCAAGACCCGCCGGCCTTCTGGTAAAGAAAGCGGCAGAATTTGCAAGCACGGTTACCGTGGATAACGGAACCAAGAAGGGGGACGCAAAGAAAATTATGTCCCTGATGATGATGGCCGTAAAACAGGGCCAGACGGTTACATTCACTATAGAAGGACCGGATGAAGATGCGGCAGCGGAAGCGCTGGAAGCTTTCATGAAGGAAAATCTGTAAACCAAGTAGTATTCTGAAGGAAGGAGAATTCCTTTTGAATAAAGAAAATGTTCTGTAGCTAGGGCGGAACAGAAAAAGAAGGGGGCATTTTTAATTATGATGAAGTATTTGCAAAGATTAGGTAAATCCTTAATGCTGCCGGTTGCTTGTCTGCCGGTCTGCGGTATCCTGATGGGCGTTGGATACATTTTGGCACCTGCCGCAATGGCAGGAGAGGTTGCCGGCTTTACTGCGGGCGGTGTTGCCTATACTATCGGTTTGTTCCTGATTAAAGCCGGTGGTGCTCTGATTGATAACATGGCATGGCTTTTTGCCATTGGAGTTGGTGTCGGTATGTCTGATGACAATGACGGCACGGCAGGCCTGGCAGGTCTGGTATCTTTCCTGATGATAACCACACTGCTCAGCTCCGGAACCGTTGCTGGTCTGACCGGCGCGGACGCTAATCCCGCATTCGGGAAAATCAACAACCAGTTTATCGGTATCCTGGCCGGTTTAATTGGTGCTACATGCTACAACAAATTTAAAGGAACCAAGCTTCCCGACGCGCTTTCTTTCTTCAGCGGCAAACGTGCGGTTGCAATTGTAACAGCAATGTTTTCTATCGTTGCTTCCGCAATCCTGTTCTTTGTATGGCCTCTGCTTTACACAGGACTGGTTAAACTGGGAGAAAGCTTCCTGGGAATGGGCGCTGTTGGTGCCGGTATTTACGCATTCTTCAACCGTCTGCTGATTCCTTTCGGCCTGCATCATGCGCTGAACTCCGTATTCTGGTTCGACGTTGCAGGAATTAACGACCTCGGAAACTTCTGGGGGAATACAGGTGTTTACGGACAGACTGGTATGTACATGACAGGATTCTTCCCGTTCATGATGTTCGGTCTTCCCGCTGCCTGTCTGGCAATGTACCACACAGCAAAATCCAATAAGAAGAAAATCGTTTACGGTCTGCTTGCATCCGCAGCATTCTGTTCCTTCTTCACCGGTGTAACAGAGCCTATTGAATTCTCATTCATGTTCCTGGCTCCCGGACTGTATCTTGTTCATGCATTATTAGCAGGTATTACAGCTGGTATTACCGTAGCACTCCCCATCAGAGCAGGTTTCTCCTTCTCCGGTGGTGCTATCGACCTTGTACTCAGCTCCTTTACACCTTTGGCTGAGAATCCCTGGCTGGTAATACCGATTGGTATTGTGGTAGGTATCATTTATTATATTGTTTTCCGTTTTGTTATCACCAAATTTAACCTTAAGACACCTGGCCGTGAAGATGATGATCTGGAAGCCGAAAAGAGCGTGGTTCTGTCCAATAACGACTTTACAGCGGTTGCCAAGGTAGTTCTGGAAGGTATCGGAGGCAAAGATAACGTAAAATCGCTGGATAACTGTATTACTAGACTTCGTTTCGAAATTAAAGACTACACCAAGGTTGATGAGAAGAAGATCAAATCAGCAGGTGTCGCAGGTATTATCAGACCCAGCAAGACATCCGTTCAGGTAATCGTAGGGACCAAGGTTCAGTTTGTAGCGGATGAAATGAAGAAAATGCTTTAATAAAAAGCAATTCGGAACCCAAAATTTCCTGCCTAGCACAGTCGGAAGCTCCGTTACAGGAGCTTCCGAATTTGGTTATAAAGCTTTTCGGACAAATATGATTAAAAAAAGACCAGATTGTACATAGAACAGTCTGGAGCCTGGTTGTATAATGGTTTATAATATAAGAGAAATGTATATACTAAATTCATGAGAAGGAGCAGTAAATATGAAAATTATCAAAGCCAAGGATTATAAGGACATGAGCAGGAAAGCTGCCAACATTATTTCCGCCCAGGTTATTATGAAGCCTGATTGCGTACTGGGGCTTGCTACCGGTTCCACTCCTGTGGGAACCTACAGGCAGCTTGTGGAATGGTACAATAAAGGGGATCTGGATTTTTCAGAGGTTACCTCCGTTAATCTGGATGAATACAAGGGGCTTACCAGGGATAATGACCAGAGCTATTATTATTTTATGAATGACAATCTTTTCAAACATGTAAATATTAATAAGGAAAGGACGCACCTTCCTGACGGAACCGAACCGGACAGTACAAAAGCATGCACCGATTATAACAGGGTAATTGCTTCGGTGGGGGGTGTTGATCTTCAGCTGCTCGGGCTGGGCCATAATGGACATATCGGTTTTAATGAGCCTGCTGACAGCTTTGAGCTGGAAACACACTGCGTGGATCTGACGGAATCCACCATTAAGGCAAATCAGCGCTTCTTCGCATCTTATGATGAAGTTCCCAAGCAGGCGTATACCATGGGAATTAAAACCATTATGCAGGCGAAGAAGGTACTGGTAGTAGTAAGCGGGGAAGATAAGGCAGAAATCGTCAAAAAGGCTTTCTTCGGACCGGTAACGCCTCAGGTACCGGCATCTGTTCTCCAGCTTCACAATGATGTGATAGTTGTAGCGGATGAGGCGGCTCTTTCCAAAATCTGACAGAACCTTCCCAAAGCATTCAAGGAGGATATTTTAATGGTAATACAAAGTAAACGGGTATGGATAGCCGGACAGTTTCTTGCCATGCAGCTGGAAATAAATGACGGGAAAATAACGGATATCCTCCCTTATGGTACAAAAGACGCGGATGAAGATTATGGAGAAAAACGTATTCTTCCCGGTTTTATCGATGTTCACACCCATGGAGCCTATGGCTTTGATACGAATGATGCCGAGCCGGATGGCCTGCGTGACTGGATGAATCGTATTCCTGAGGAAGGCGTTACGGCTATTCTCCCTACTACGGTTACCCAGATGCCGGAGGTGCTGACCAAAGCGCTTGCAAATGTGGCCGCAGTCGTTAAGGATGGCTATGAAGGCGCGGAAATCCTGGGGGTTCATTTTGAGGGACCCTATCTGGATATGGAATATAAGGGAGCACAGCCGCCGGAGGCTATTGCCACGGCAGCGGTTGAACAGTTTAAAAAGTACCAGGATGCGGCGGAAGGCCTGATAAAGTATATTACCATGGCTCCTGAGCATGACAAAGATTTTGCGCTGACCAGATACTGCAGGGAAAACGGTGTGGTGGTAAGCATGGGGCATTCCTCCGCCACTTATGAGCAGGCGATGCTGGGGATTGCCAATGGAGCCACCAGCATGACCCATGTATATAACGGAATGACACCCTACCACCACAGGAAACCCGGTCTGGTAGGCACGGCTTTCCGTGTCAGGGATATTTACGGTGAGATTATCTGTGACGGCTGCCATTCCCATCTGGCTGCTTTAAACAACTATTTCCAGGCAAAAGGCAGGGATTACGGAATTATGGTGAGCGATTCCCTCCGTGCAAAGCATTGCCCTCCCGGCGGCAGTTACCAGCTGGGCGGCCATGATATTGAAATCGGCGAAGATGGACTTGCCAGGCTGAAGGGCACCGATACAATAGCGGGAAGTACCCTGAATATGAATAAGGGCCTGCAAATCCTGGTGGAAAATGCGCTGATTCCTCTGGATACGGCAATAAACTCCTGTACACTGAATCCTGCCAGATGCCTGGGTGTGGATGACCGCAAAGGCAGGCTGGTGGTTGGATACGATGCGGATATTGTGGTCCTGGAAGATAATTATGACGTAGTACAGACCTACTGCAGAGGAAAAAGGATGCTGTAATGGGATGGACGTTTGTTAAAATTGGAAACCGGGACAAGAGATATCCGTGTTAATACATTAGAAAATGAAATGCGCCGCATGAAAGAAAAAATAAATAGTTTTGCATAATATAAATCGAATGGTTCAGGTATATAAGGGAGTAAAGCTACTATGGGGTTTACTCTCTTATTTTTTTGTCTTTTTTCAGAAAAATCTTTTATATCTTCTTGTTTTAGTATATATTAATATAAGAGTGGAGGAAACTATACGTAGGTTTCCTGCATGGTTAAAAGGAAGGAGGCCGTCCGGATGGACTGTAAACAGGCGGAAAAACTGATTCCCGATTTTATTAAAGGAGAGATGGAAACCAGGGCGGCAAAGCAATTCCTGGAGCATGTAAAAAAGTGTCCGTCCTGTAAGGAGGAGCTGAGCATTCAGTTTCTGGTTACGGTGGGAATGGAACGGTTGGAGGACGGAGACGCTTTTAACTTAAATGATGAGCTTTCCGCAAGACTGCAAACTGCGGAGAGCCATGTAAAAATACGCCAGAGGCTGCAGTGGGGGCTGTATTATTTTGAAGTGATAGCTATACTGACAGTGATTCTGGTTATGACGACGGTGGTATTTATATGAGTAAAAAAATGGTTCTGATTGACGGGCACAGCATACTGAACAGGGCGTTCTATGGTGTGCCTGATTTGAGTAATGCCCAGGGGCTGCATACCAATGCGGTATATGGCTTCCTGAATATTATGTTTAAGATTCTTGAGGAGGAAAAACCGGAATTCCTGGCGGTTGCATTTGATGTACATGCCCCTACCTTCCGGCATGAACTTTATAAGGAGTATAAAGGGACAAGAAAACCCATGCCGGAGGAACTGCGGGAACAGGTACCGGTAATCAAGGAAGTGCTGCAGGCAATGGGTATTTGTACGGTGGAAAAGGCCGGACTTGAGGCGGACGATATTCTCGGCACGCTGGCAAAACGGGGAGAAAAGGAAGGTATGGAAGTGGCTCTGGTATCCGGAGACCGGGATCTGCTGCAGATTGCCAGCGACCATATCAAAATCCGCATACCCAAAACAAAGGGCGGAAAGACGGAAATTGAAGACTATTACGCCAGCGATGTGGAAGATGCATATCAGGTAACTCCGGAACAGTTTATTGAACTGAAAGCGCTGATGGGGGACTCTTCCGACAATATTCCGGGTGTTCCCAAGGTGGGGCCTAAAACCGCAACGGATCTCATGGTGCAGTATGGTTCCCTGGAAAATATATATACCCATTTGGATGAGATCAGCAAAAAAAGCATCCGGGAGTCGTTGGCTGAAAACAAAGAGCTGGCAGATTTAAGCAAGGTGCTGGCAACAATCCATACGGACTGTGAACTGGATGTGACATGGGATATGGTAAGCATGCAGGCGCTTTTTACACCGGAGGCCTATACGTTATTTAAGCAGCTGGAATTCAAAAACCTGCTTGGACGGTTTGAAGAAGAAGCAGTGACGAAAAATAACCAGAAGGACTTCTTTTTCATGACATCCGATCTGCAGGAAGCAGAAGCGGCCTTTGAGGAAGCCGGGAAAGCGGAAAGAGCGGCTTTTCTTGTTCTGGAAGACAGCGGCAGGGAAGAGGATTTTGCTGCGCTGGCGCTGGCGGCGGCTTCGGATAAAATATGGATTTTAAGGCCGCAGGGCTTTTTGACGAAAGAATATCTGACGGATAAGCTGGCTGCGCTGGCCCAAAGGGGAGCGGAGCTTTCCACCTTCCAGATCAAGCCGCAGTATGCCTATTTGAAGCAGGATGGGACAGAGCAGTTTTTTGATGTGCTGATTGCCGCGTATCTGCTGAATCCGCTGAAAAATGATTACAGCATAGAGGATATCGCCAACGAGCAGCTGGGACTGATGATCCAGAGCCGGCAGCAGCTTCTGGAGAAGCTTCCTCTTGCGAAAGCGGCTGGTGAAAGGGAAGAGGCATTCCGGGAATATGCGGGATTCGCCGTTTATACCATTTTCATGGCACAACCCCTGCTTTGGGGAAAGCTTCAGGAAACACAGATGGATAAGCTGTTCTGCGAAATAGAAATGCCTTTGACAAAGGTCCTTCATGAGATGGAAACAGAAGGGGTGGAGGTTCGTCCCGAGGAGCTGAAGGCCTATGGGGATGCGCTGGTGGACCGGATTACCGAATTGGAGGATTCCATTCACAGGCAGGCAGGCGAAGATTTCAATATCAATTCGCCCAAACAGCTGGGAGAGATCCTTTTTGAAAAAATGAAGCTTCCCGGAGGAAAGAAAACGAAGACCGGCTATTCCACTGCAGCTGATGTCCTGGATAAGCTGGCACCGGATTATCCCGTAGTATCGGAGATTCTGGAATACAGGGGCCTGACCAAGCTGAAGTCCACCTATGCGGATGGCCTGGCGGTTTATATCGGGGAAAACAACCGGATTCATACCACACTTAACCAGACTATCACGGCAACCGGCAGAATCAGCTCCACGGAACCGAATCTGCAGAATATTCCTATGCGAATGGAGCTGGGAAGGCTTATCCGGAAGGTTTTTGTGCCCAAGGAAGGCTGTGTATTTACCGATGCGGATTATTCCCAGATTGAGCTGCGGGTTCTTGCCCATATGTCCGGGGACGGGCAGCTTATTGAGGCGTACCGTTCCGACGCGGATATCCATCGGATTACCGCATCGAAGGTGTTCCATACTCCTTTTGAGCAGGTAACGGATCTGCAGAGAAGAAATGCCAAGGCGGTAAATTTCGGTATCGTGTATGGGATAAGTTCTTTTGGTTTGAGTCAGGATTTGAGCATTTCCAGAAAAGAAGCGTCCCAGTATATTGAGGAGTATTTTAAGACCTATCCCAAAGTGAAGGAATTCCTGGATGAAGAAGTGGAAAAGGCAAAAGAAAACGGCTATTCCGTAACGATGTTCGGAAGAAGAAGGCCGGTTCCGGAGCTGAAGTCCAGCAATTTCATGCAGCGCTCCTTCGGGGAACGAGTGGCTATGAATGCACCGATCCAGGGAACGGCGGCAGATATTATTAAGATTGCCATGATACGTGTCTGGAAGCGTCTGAAAGAGGAAAAACTAAAGTCCAGGCTGATTCTGCAGATCCACGATGAGCTTTTGGTGGAAACGGCACAGGATGAGGTGGATCAGGTTGCGGCTATCATGGAAACGGAAATGAAGAATGCCGCGGATTTGGCGGTGTCTCTGGAAATTGATCTTCATACGGGAAAGAACTGGTATGAAGCGAAGTAGGGGGAAGGATTAAGATGAAGCTGATTGGAATTACCGGCGGCGTGGGGGCGGGAAAATCCCAGGTGCTTATCTTTCTGGCTTCCCATTGCAATTGCCGTATCCTGCAGGCGGATGATGTGGGAAATGAAGTCAAGCTGCCCGGGCAGGAATGCTACGGGCAGCTTGTGAAGCTGCTGGGTGAAGATGTGCTGGAGGCGGACGGCAGGATAGATAAGGGAAAAATGGCCGCCCGCATCTTTGTGGACAGTAAGCTTCTTGCTGAAGTGAATGCGATTATCCACCCTGCCGTAAAAAGGTACATAGTAAAGGAAGTGGAGAAGGAAAAAAAAGCCGGGAGGGCAGATTTCTTTTTTTTGGAAGCCGCACTTTTGATTGAAGAGGGTTACGGGCAGATCGTGGATGAACTCTGGTATATCTATGCGGATGAAGAAATCAGGCGCAGGCGTCTGAAAGAAAGCAGAGGTTATACGGATGAAAAGATTACCCGTATTTTTGCCAGCCAGCTGCCGGATGAGGAATTCCGCAGGCACTGTGCACGGGTGATTGAGAATAACGGAGATTTGCGGGAAACCTGTCTGCAGCTGGAGAAAGCGCTGGAAAGTAACCGTTCAGGCAGGCCTGCGCTGGAAAAGGCCTGATTTTTTCAAATCCGGCTTTTTCCCTTGCAAGAATGATCCGGATATGGCATATTAGTACATGGATATTGCAGAAGATAAGGAGTTAAAAATTATGAGACTGTGCAGCATTGCCAGCGGCAGCAGCGGAAACTGCATTTATGTAGGAACGGATACGACCCATGTACTTGTGGATGTGGGGATCAGCAGAAAGCGGACGGAGGAAGGGCTGAACAGCTTAGGGGTGTGTCCGGGCGATCTGGATGCGATATTTGTAACTCATGAACACAGTGACCATATCAGCGGGCTGGGGGTGTTTTCCCGTAAATATAACGTTCCAATATATGCCACTCCCAGGACGGTGGAAGCGATCCGGGGATGCAAAAGCCTTGGGGCTATAGACGGCGATCTGTTTCAGCCGGTAAAGGCGGATGAAAGCTTTACCATTAAGGATATGACAGTAAATCCCATGCGTATTTCCCATGATGCGGCGGAACCTGTGGCTTACCGTTTTTCTTACGGGAAGCAAAAGATCGGGGTTATAACGGATCTTGGCACCTACAACGATTATACAATAGAATCCCTGAAGGGAATGGACGCCCTTCTCCTGGAAGCAAACCATGATGTGAATATGCTTCAGGTCGGCCCCTATCCTTATCCGTTAAAACAGCGGATACTGGGCGACCGCGGACATCTTTCCAATGAAAATTCAGGAAGGCTGTTAAGCCGTCTGCTGCATGACAAGCTTCAGTATATCGTCCTGGGACATCTCAGCAAGGAAAATAACCTGCCGGAGCTGGCTTATGAAACGGTGAAGCTGGAAAT
The DNA here is from genome assembly GCF_003478085.1 of Eisenbergiella sp. OF01-20. Classification (NCBI taxonomy): domain Bacteria; kingdom Bacillati; phylum Bacillota; class Clostridia; order Lachnospirales; family Lachnospiraceae; genus Eisenbergiella; species Eisenbergiella sp. OF01-20. Next base: position 29,954 of record NZ_QUES01000038.1, read on the forward strand.
CACCCAGTCGGATACCTGTTATAAGGCGGGGGATTTCCCGATTCAGGTGGCTAAACGGAGCGAAGTTTCCCGGTTAATCGAAATCGCATAGTACATCGCATAAGGAAGAGTGGAGGAAGAGTAAATGAAAAAAACAATTATTACGGTAGTGGGCCACGATACGGTTGGGATTATTGCCAGAGTATGTACCTATCTGGCGGAAAATAATATCAATATCCTGGATATCAGCCAGACGATTGTCCAGGGATATTTCAACATGATGATGATAGTGGATATGAACCATACCGGCAAGCCTTTTGGTGACATCACGGATGAACTGACCGGACTGGGAGAGAAAATTGGTGTTATTATCAAATGCCAGAGCGAAGAAATCTTTAACCAGATGCACAGGCTCTGATAACGGGAGTGAAGAGGTTTAAGGTATGATTAATATATTTGAAGTCAATGAAACGAATAAAATGATCGAGAAGGAAAATCTGGATGTGCGGACCATAACCTTAGGTATCAGCCTTCTGGATTGTATCGATGCAGATCTTGACCGGGTAAACGATAAAATTTACCGTAAAATCACGCAGGCGGCCAGCAATCTGGTACAGGTCGGTGAAGAGATCTCCCGGGAATATGGGATACCTATTGTAAATAAGAGAATATCCGTCACCCCTATAGCACTGATAGGCGGAGCCGCCTGCAAAACGCCGGAGGATTTTGCAACCATAGCTGATACTCTGGACAGGGCGGCAAAGGAAGTGGGCGTGAACTTTATCGGAGGTTATTCGGCTCTGGTGTCCAAAGGAATGACACCGGCTGACGAACTGTTAATCCGCTCTATCCCCATGGCGCTTGCCAGAACAGAAAGAGTCTGCAGCTCTGTGAATCTGGGTTCCACCAAAACGGGAATTAATATGGATGCAGTCCGGCTGATGGGACAGATCATTCTGGAAGCGGCGGAATATACAAAAGAAACAGATTCCTCCGGCTGCACCAAGCTGGTGGTATTCTGTAATGCGCCGGATGACAATCCCTTTATGGCGGGGGCCTTCCATGGAGTGACGGAGGCGGATAAGATCATTAACGTGGGTGTCAGCGGGCCGGGTGTTGTGAAGACGGCGCTGGAAAAGGTGAGAGGAGAGAATTTTGAAGTTCTCTGTGAGACTATCAAGAAAACTGCATTTAAAGTAACCCGGGTGGGCCAGCTGGTAGCAAGAGAAGCCTCCAGAAGACTTGGGATCCCTTTTGGTATTGTGGATCTTTCCCTTGCCCCCACTCCTGCCATCGGCGACAGTGTGGCGGATATCCTCTGTGAAATCGGCCTGGAGCATGCCGGGGCGCCCGGGACGACGGCTGCGCTGGCACTGCTGAACGATCAGGTGAAAAAGGGCGGCGTTATGGCATCCTCCTATGTGGGAGGTTTAAGCGGTGCATTTATTCCCGTGAGCGAAGATCAGGGAATGATAGATGCAGTCACTGCAGGAGCGCTTACCCTGGAAAAACTGGAAGCTATGACCTGCGTCTGCTCTGTGGGGCTGGATATGATCGCGGTTCCCGGGGATACCAAGGCGTCCACGATTTCCGGAATCATCGCGGATGAGATGGCGATAGGTATGGTAAACCAGAAAACGACCGCAGTCCGCCTTATTCCCGTTATCGGGAAAAAGGTGGGAGATCATGCGGAATTCGGCGGTCTGCTGGGACATGCGCCCATTATGCCTGTGAATTCCTTTGGCTGTGAAGCCTTCGTGAACCGGGGAGGAAGAATCCCTGCGCCGATTCACAGCTTTAAGAACTAAACCATCCGGCCGGATGGTGCACAAATGCCGCCCGGTATAATTACGCCGGGCGGCATTTGAATTACAGGACAGGAATCTGACGCTGGTATTCATTCGGAAAAGGCTTGTCATATTTGCCGCTGACTACGGTCTGGTAAATATGAGAGGCCTTTATGTCTTCCTTCAGCATCTCTTCCTGATAAGGGGAAAGGAGGCTGGGAGCATCAGCCAGTTTGGAAAGAAAAGGAATTTTGGAATTCTGTTTAATGGCATGTAGGAGCGGGGCAGCACTTTTCCGGAAGCCTAGAGGACGGGCATAGGAGGAAAAAGACAGACGCTTGCTTTCTTCCTGTTTTTCCCCTGTAAGCCCCAGCAGGATATGGCACAGGCAGCGGCTGATCCGTGTATATGTCATATCTTTGGAATTCTGCAGGAGGCAGAATTCATGCCAGCCCGTAAAGCGGTTCAGATTCTTTCTCAGCCGGTCCGAAAGATCCGTTGTGACATCCGCATAAGAAGAAAGGCCATTTTCTGCTTCCATCAGCAGCCGGTAACATAAAAGAGGAGAAAAGTCTTTTTCGGAAACCGTCCCTCCTTCCCGGAGGCTGGATTGCCAGATTTCCCTTGTCTCTTCGGGAAGAGAACCACGGATATCGGCAAAGCCGCCGCCCTCCTGCAGGGCATGACGAATGGCAAATGCCGAACTGAAGCCGCAGGATCTGTCCTTTTCTCCTTGCATTTGTGCATCATGATAGCCGGCCCCCTTCCGGAGAATGGTAACCGGCCGTATGGCGCTTTGCAGACCCAGCAGAGCCCGGCAGTATTCAATTCCAAGGATATTGTTGGGAAGCGCAAACAAATCGCCGCTTTCATCTTCCCCATATCCCAGAGCCCTTGCCCGTGCGGCAGGAAAAGACAGTCCGCTGCGTAAGCCCTGCCGCAGCGTATTCCCATAGATTTCCGAAGCTTCCGCCTTCGAGAGCGCGGCAGCAGCTTTTTGCAGCTTCCCGGCGTTCCCGCATTCGCTTCCGAAACAGAGCGCATCCACAACACCCAGCTGATGCAGCAGCGAAACCGCACCGCCTGCGAAAAATTCCGCACTGGCACAGGCAAACCGCACCGGCAGCTCCAGAACCAGATCTGCGCCGCAGGCAAGGGCCATACGGGCACGGGAATATTTGTCAAGAAGGGCGGGTGTCCCTCTTTGTGTAAAATCACCGCTCATTACTACAAGCAGGTAATCGGCCTGCGTGAGTTCCCTCGCTTTCTGCATATGATAGGCGTGCCCTTTATGAAAGGGATTATATTCTGCAATAATTCCGGTAACTTTCATGTATAAAGTCCTTTCCGTTCGCTTCCTGTTTCTGAACAATTACAACAAGAATAGCATGTTTCAGAGGGCGGCACAATGATATAAATTTGTCAGACTGCTGGTTTTGTACAAATTCACGAACAATTTTGGCATATTTATGAAATGTGCAAGATTTTGTACAATAATTTCAGGAAATTAGCCTTGTATACAAAAAAGGAATCCGATATAATTTATTCAGACGATGAAAGAACGACAAAATCTGGAAGAAGTGGAATAGAAAGGAGTTTTTTGGGTATGTCTTATATTGATACAATTAAAGAGAAGGCAAGGGCTGACAGAAAAACAATTGTACTGCCGGAAACAAATGATAAGAGGACTCTTATCGCAGCGGCACATGTGCTGCATGAAGGGATTGCCAATATTATTATGGTGGGCAACGAAGAAAAGATTATGGACGGCGCCGGCTGGCTGGAAGTGGATCTGACCGGGGTGACGGTGATTGACCCCTCTAAGACGGATAAATTGGATGAATATGTGGAGCTGCTTTACGAAACGAGAAAGGCGAAGGGGATGACGGTGGAAAAGGCCAGGGAAATCCTGCTCAGTGATCCTCTTACCTTCGGCGTGGTTATGGTGAAGGCCAATGATGCGGACGGGATGGTGGCCGGAGCATGTCATGCCACAGCAGACGTTTTACGGCCGTCTCTTCAGATTTTACGGACGGCTCCCGGCGTAAAGCTGGTTTCCGCTTTCTTTATCCTGGATGTCCCGGATTGTGAATACGGAGAGCACGGAACCTTTTTGTTTGCAGACTGCGGCCTGAATCAGGATCCCACTTCAGAAGAACTGGCGGCCATTGCCGATACCAGCGCCAAGAGCTTTAAGCAGCTTATCGGGGCAAAACCTATTATTGCCATGCTGTCCCATTCCACGAAAGGAAGCGCCCATCATGCCCTGGTGGACAAGGTGGTAAAGGCGGTGGAAATCGCCCATGAGGAATACCCGCATCTGACCCTGGACGGAGAACTGCAGACAGATGCTGCACTTGTGCCCAAGGTTGCCAAATCCAAGGCGCCCGACAGCGATGTGGCAGGCAAAGCGAATGTATTGATATTCCCTAACCTGGATGCAGGGAACATCGGTTACAAGCTGGTGCAGCGGCTGGGCAGGGCAGAAGCCTACGGCCCTATGCTTCAGGGGATCGCAAGGCCGGTTAATGACCTTTCCAGAGGCTGTTCCTGGGAAGATATTGTAGGTGTTGTGGCACTGACGGCGGTACAGGCACAGCTGGTATAAAGAAAGGGATTACTACTATGAATATTTTAGTTATTAACTGCGGAAGCTCTTCCTTGAAATTTCAGCTGATTGATTCGCAGAGTGAGAAGCTGATTGCAAAAGGGCTGTGCGAGAGAATCGCGATTGAGGGAAGCCGTCTGGTATATACCCCTGCGGGCGGGGAGAAACAGATCACAGAGGCTTCCATGAAGGATCACAAGGAAGCTGTCAGCCTGGTGCTGAAAGCTCTTACAGATGAGAAAACCGGAGTGGTGGCGAGCCTTCAGGAAATTGAGGCGGTAGGACACAGGCTGGTACACGGCGGGGAGCATTTTGCAAAAGCTACGCTGATAACGGCAGAAGTGAAGAAAGCCATTCAGGATTGCTGCGAGCTGGCGCCGCTTCATAATCCGGCTAATCTTATCGGCATTGAAGCATGCGAAGCTCTCATGCCCACAACCCCTATGGTGGGAGTATTTGATACCGCATTTCATCAGACCATGCCGGAAGAAGCATATATGTATGCCATTCCCTATCACTATTATCAGGATTATAAAATCAGAAGATACGGTTTCCATGGGACAAGCCATGCCTACGTATCCCGGCGGGTGGCGGCGGTCCTGGGACAGCCTTATGACAGCCTGAAAACTATCGTCTGCCATTTGGGAAACGGAGCTTCCGTATCGGCTGTCAAATACGGGAAATGTATCGATACGTCTATGGGGTTAACACCCCTGGAAGGGTTGATAATGGGAACCAGAAGCGGGGATATCGATCCGGCGATCATGGAATTTATTGCCCATAAAGAAGGGAAGCGCATTGACGCGATCATGAATATCCTGAATAAGGAATCCGGTGTCTATGGCCTTTCCAACGGCTTTTCCTCCGATTTCAGGGATCTGGAGGATGCTTATCTGGAAGGAAATACGGATGCGGTCCGTGCGCTTAAGGCATTTTCCCAGAGGGTGATCAAATATATCGGCGCATATGCGGCGGAAATGGACGGCGTGGATGCAATCTGCTTTACCGCAGGATTGGGTGAAAACAGTCCCATTATCCGTGATATGGTATGCAGCAGCCTGTCTTTCCTGGGAATTTCCCTGGATGAGGAAGCGAATCATAAACGCGGGGAGGAAATTGTAATTTCCAGGCCGGGCAATGGAACGAAAGTGTTGGTAATACCCACGAACGAGGAATTGGCTATAGCCAGGGAAACCGCGGAAATCCTTAAGTCAGACCTTCAGTAAAGCTATGCGGCCGTAATCTTTGGCCTATCCGGGGGGCTTTCCCGTGTTTGGGTATCCTGTACCACGCCCTGTGCAGTCCTCTTCAGGCCGGTATGACGGGAAAATGAGAATCACTGCCAGGCAGGTGAGGAAGTGGGATGCAAAATGGAATATCAGGTTACAATAATCAATTCTGCAGAGGAGATCGGGAAATGCGAGGAAGCCCGGATGGACAGCTGCATGTGGACCTGCCGGGTAAAGCCGGCTGCCCGTGGGCGGATGGGTTATATCCGGGGAAAAGGCTTTTGGGTGGAAATGGTATGTGAGGAAGAAAATCCGAAAAGGGAATACCATAGTTACATGGATCCGGTATGCAGAGACAGCGCCATGGAAGTGTTTCTTGCATTTCCGCAAAAAGGGGAAGCCCTTACCAATGATGTTATGTATGTCAATTTTGAGGTGAACGGAAATGGAGCGCTGTATGCCGCATATGGCAAAGGCAGGAAAAACAGGGCGCCTATGCCGGAAGCATATCTGGAAGAATGCGGATGCAGGGCAGATATTGAGGATAAACAATGGAAGGTATCCCTCTTGATTCCGGAAGCCTTCCTGCGCGGAGAATGCGGGTTGGAGTCCCTGGATGAAACGACGGAATTTTATTGTAATTTTTATAAAATTTCCGAAAGCCCTGAAATTGAGCATTATGCGGCTTTTTGCAGCATTGAAAATGAAACACCGAATTTCCACCTTCCTGTTTATTTCGCAAAAGCCAATATTACAGCATAAAATAATGTAACCGTTCAGACGGGGTCAGACGGCAGAAAAAAATTTAATTTTATACTTGCATTTTATGAACTTTAGCGTTATAATGCAATAAAATAAAACATCAAACAACAAAACAATGTTTTTAAAACCGATGATGTGGAGATAAAAACAGATCGTGCACTTACAGAGAGTCCGGAATGCTGAGAACGGACAGAACGCAGCCTGTTAAATGGACCACGGAGGGCATGGTGAAAGAGGGCCGCAGGGCTTTTCTGTAGCTGTGACGTGAGGCATACGTCAGTTGCCGCGGATATGATGGTATCCGGCGAGAGCACGTTATTTTACGTGAATCAAGGTGGCACCGCGGGTGTTGGAATTTTACCCGTCCTTGACAGAAGGCTTTTATTGTATTCTGTCATGGACGGGTTTTTTTGTGTGGATAAACGGACACATACCGGGACCGGACAGAGAATCGGAGGGAATATGAAAACATTAAGTCTGGAACAGGCAGAAAAGTTGGTATCGGAAGGACAGTACGGCCTGATACCCCTGACAAGGGAGCTATATGCGGATACGATTACTCCTGCCGGGGTTATGCGGATTCTGAAAAATACCAGCCGTCACTGTTATATGCTGGAAAGTGCGGAGGATAATAAACAATGGGGACGCTACACTTTTCTCGGATATGAACCGCTTTTGGAAATCACCTGCCGTGACGGTCATGTGAAAATCACCTGCCCTGCAGGAGCCAGGAATGCGTTGCCTGCCATGGATTACGAAGGAAATCCAAGAGAAACTATCCGTCAGATTCTGAAAGATAACAGAAGCCCTCTGCTTAGGGGCCTTCCTCCTTTTACCGGCGGGCTTGTGGGATATTTTTCTTATGATTATATCAAATACAGCGAGCCGTCCCTGCAGCTGGATGCCGTGGATTCGGAAGGGTTTCAGGATGTGGATCTGATGCTTTTTGATAAAGTGATTGCCTTTGACAATTACAGACAGAAAATCATTCTGATTGCAAATGCAAAAACAGATGAGTTGACGCATTCCTACCAGAAGGCCATAGAAGAATTGAAACATATGGCTGACTTAATACAAAGCGGGCAAAAGGCGGATATACCGCCGCTGAAGCTTCGTTCCGGGTTCCGTCCGCTGTTTTGCCGGGAAGAATACTGTGCTATGGTGGAAAAGGCGAAGCATTACATCCGGGAGGGGGATATCTTTCAGGTGGTGCTGTCGAACCGGCTTGAAGCGGATATGGAAGGAAGCCTTTTTGATACTTACCGTCTTTTGCGGACGATAAACCCTTCCCCTTACATGTTCTATTTTTCCAGCGATAATATGGAAGTGGCGGGGGCTTCCCCGGAAACACTGGTAAAGCTGGAAGAAGGGCAGCTTTATACCTTCCCGCTGGCGGGGACCAGGCCCAGAGGCATGACACAGGAAGAGGACGAAAGGCTGGAGCGGGAGCTGCTTACTGATGAAAAGGAATGTGCGGAGCATAATATGCTGGTGGATTTGGGGAGGAACGATATCGGAAAAATCAGCCGGATCGGAACGGTAAAGGTGGAAAAATATATGTCGGTGCAGCGGTTTTCCCATGTCATGCACATAGGCTCCACCGTATCCGGAGCGCTTGATGAAAGCCGGGATGCCCTGGATGCGGTGGATGCCATTCTTCCGGCGGGGACCCTATCCGGTGCCCCCAAGCTGCGGGCCTGTGAAATCATTAATGAACTGGAGAACAATAAAAGAGGGATTTACGGCGGTGCTGTGGGCTATCTTGCCTTTACCGGAAACCTGGATACCTGTATAGCCATCCGGCTGGCCTATGCCAAAAATGGCAAGGTATTTATCCGTTCCGGAGCCGGCATTGTGGCGGACAGCGAACCGGAAAAAGAATACCAGGAATGCATCAATAAGGCAAAAGCCGTCAGAATGGCACTGGAAACGGCGGAAGGAGGAATTGACGGATGATTCTGCTGATAGATAATTACGACAGCTTTTCTTATAATCTGTATCAGCTGATCGGTTCCATAAACCCGGATATCCATGTGATACGTAACGATGAAATGACGGCGGATGCCATAATGGAGCTGGCCCCGGAGCTGATTATCCTGTCTCCGGGACCGGGAAAGCCGGCGGATGCGGGCGTTTGTGAAGATGTGGTGCGGTATCTGGCAGGAAAACTCCCCATATTCGGGGTATGCCTGGGACACCAGGCTATATGTGAGGTATTCGGGGCCGAAATCAGCTATGCAAAGGAACTGATGCACGGAAAGACCTCGAAGGCTTTTCTGGAAGAGGACAGTACACTTTTCCGGGGGATGGGGAAAGCCATAGAGGTGGCAAGATATCATTCCCTGGCAGCTGTACCGGAGACCATACCGGATGTCCTGCGGGTTACGGCAAAAACGGCGGACGGAGAGGTAATGGCGGTGGAACACAGGGAATTTCCTGTGTACGGGGTACAGTTTCATCCGGAATCGGTGCTGACACCGGAAGGAATTGGTATCCTTCGGAATCTGTTGGAACAAACGGCAGAAAAGCCGGATCATTGAAAATAAAAGTGTAGCAGGTCTGCGCATGTACGGCACAGGAGCGCAGGAATGAAAGGATGGAGAATATGATTAAAGAAGCAATTGCCAGACTGGCAAACGGAGAAAACATCGGATATGAAGCGGCAAAAGAGGTCATGAATGAAATTATGAGCGGAGAAGCCTCCGATATCCAGAAAAGCGCCTATCTTACAGCGCTCTCCATGAAAGGAGAGACGATTGAGGAAATTACGGGGTCTGCGGAGGAAATGAGAAACCACTGCGTGCGCCTTCTGAATGATATGGATGTACTGGAAATCGTGGGAACCGGCGGGGATAAATCCAATTCCTTTAATATTTCCACAACCTCGGCAATCGTGATCGCGGCGGGCGGGGTGCCGGTGGCGAAGCACGGTAACAGAGCCGCGTCCAGTAAGTGCGGTGCGGCGGATGTTCTGGAGGCTTTGGGAGTGAATATCGCCATAGCGCCGGCAAGAAGCGCCGAACTGCTGAAAGAAATCGGAATCTGTTTCCTGTTTGCCCAGAAATACCATACGGCCATGCGGTATGTTGGCCCTGTGCGCAAGGAGCTGGGAATCCGGACTATTTTCAACATCCTGGGACCGCTTGCCAATCCGGCCGGCGCCAATATGGAGGTTATGGGAGTATACGATGAGGCCCTGGTGGAGCCGCTGGCACGGGTTCTTGTAAATCTGGGAGTGAAGAGCGCCATGGTGGTTTACGGCATGGATAAGCTGGATGAAATCTCCATGAGTGCCAAAACCTATGTGTGTGAAGTGAGAGACGGGGACTATAAAACCTATTATATCGAACCGGAACAGTTTGGTTTTGCCAAGTGTGATAAAAAAGAGCTGGAAGGCGGCACACCGGAAGAAAACGCGGCCATTACCAGAAGTATACTGGATGGAGAAAGAGGCCCGAAAGCGGATGCGGTAATCCTGAATTCCGGGGCGGCACTCTATATTGCAGGTAAGGCGGATAGTATGGAAGCCGGTGTGAGGATGGCGGAAGAGATTATTTCCAGCGGAAGAGCGAAGAAAAAGCTGGAGGAATTTGTGGCGTATTCCAACGGCTGAACTGCAGTCAGACCGAATGGCCATCAACGTGGAGGCGGAGCTTTCACAATAAGAGAATGGAGAAAACCATGATACTTGATACGATAGCTGAAAAAACAAGAATACGGATAGCGGCAAAGAAACAGGTGTTCCCTTTGGAAAACCTGCGCAGGGAAGCGGAGAAACGGGAGAAAAATACCGGGTTTCCCCTGGAACAGGCTTTAGCGGCAGAGGGTCTGTCCTTTATCTGCGAAATAAAAAAAGCGTCCCCCTCCAGAGGGCTGATAGCACCGGATTTCCCTTATCTGGAAATCGCTGCGGCCTATGAGGCAGCAGGAGCCGCCGCCATATCCGTACTGACGGAACCGGAATTCTTTCTGGGAAGTGACAGTTACCTCCGGGAAATTGCCGGATGTGTATCCGTTCCGGTGCTGCGGAAGGATTTTACCGTGGATGCCTATATGATTTATGAGGCAAAGCTGCTGGGAGCTGCCGCCGTGCTTCTGATCTGCGCCATTCTCACAGAGGAGGAACTAAAAAGTTTTATAGCGCTTGCTGACAGCCTTGGCCTTTCCGCATTGGTAGAGGCACATGATGAAAAAGAGGTGGAAATGGCGCTGCGATGCGGGGCCAGGATCCTCGGTGTGAATAACCGGGATCTGAAAACCTTCCGGGTGGATATCACCAATTCCGTCAGACTGCGCCAGCTCGTACCGCCGCATATTCTTTTTGTTTCGGAAAGCGGTATGAAAACTCCGGAAGATATCCGTATCCTCCGGGAAAACGGAACCAATGCGGTGCTAATCGGTGAAACGCTGATGCGCAGTCCGGACAAACGCAGGGAGCTGGACAGACTGCGGGGGAACCTGTGAAGCCGGTTACGTCCCCTTTTTCACAGAAGGGGGAGGGAGATGTCCGGGTGAAAATCTGCGGCCTGAGCCGCCGGGAGGATATCCGCTATGCAAACGAGGCGGGACCGGATTATGTAGGCTTTGTATTCGCCAGAAGCCGCAGGCAGGTGAGCGCCCAAGAGGCAGCAGATTTAAGGAGACGGCTGCGTGAGGACATCTGTCCGGTTGGTGTTTTTGTTAATGAAAAACCGGAGCAGATTGTCAGGCTTCTGCAGCGAGGTGTGATTGATGCCGCCCAGCTTCATGGGCAGGAGACAGAGGCCGAAATCGCGTTCATACGTAAGGAAAGCGGGAAACCGGTGATTAAAGCGATACAGATTACCGACGGCAGGGAATTGGCGGAATGGAAGGACAGCGAAGCGGATTATCTGCTGTTTGACGGAGGCAGCGGAGAGGGAAAAACTTTTGACTGGTCCCTTGCCGGCCTGGCCCGTACCGTGGAAAAACCTTTTTTCCTGGCCGGGGGACTGCATGCCTGCAACGTGGCAGAAGCGGTACGGCTGTTTGCCCCGTTTGCCCTGGATGTGAGCAGCGGCGTAGAATGGGAGGGCAAAAAGGATCAGGGCAGAATAACAGACTTTATGAAGGCCGTCCGGATTTGTATGAACTGTTAGCGGCCGCCAGACTGGCGGGAAAGGAAGCCCGGATGCATCGGGAGAGCGGAAGGGCAGGAAAAGAAAGGAATCGATGTGATGAGTAAAGGACGTTTTGGTGAATTTGGCGGACAGTATATATCGGAAACCCTGATGAATGAACTGATCCGGCTGGAAGAGTGCTATGAATATTATAAAAAGGATAAAGAATTCAATGAAGAGCTTACGCGGCTTTTGAAGGAATATGCGGGCCGTCCCTCCCTGCTTTATTATGCGGAAAAAATGACGGAGGATCTGGGCGGTGCAAAAATATATTTGAAAAGGGAAGATCTGAACCATACCGGTTCCCATAAAATAAATAATGTGCTGGGGCAGGTGCTTCTTGCTAAAAAGATGGGAAAGACGAGAGTGATAGCGGAAACAGGGGCAGGACAGCACGGAGTGGCGACCGCCACGGCAGCGGCGCTTCTCGGAATGGAATGTGAAGTTTTTATGGGGAAGGAGGATACGGACAGACAGGCCCTGAATGTATACCGCATGGAGCTTCTGGGTGCAAAGGTGCATCCGGTAACAAGCGGAACACAGACGCTTAAGGATGCGGTGAACGAGACGATGCGGGAATGGACGAACCGGGTGACGGATACTCACTATGTCCTGGGATCGGTAATGGGACCCCACCCGTTCCCTATGATGGTCAGGGATTTCCAGAGCGTAATCAGTGCAGAGGCCAGAGAACAGATCCTTGCGAAGGAAGGGAAGCTTCCTGCGGCAGTAGTGGCCTGTGTTGGCGGCGGCAGCAATGCCATGGGTATGTTTTACCGCTTTATCCCTGATAACAGCGTGGCGCTTATCGGCTGCGAGGCGGCCGGGCGGGGACTGGAGAGCGGTCAGCATGCCGCCACGATGGCAAAAGGGACTTTGGGGATTTTCCATGGGATGAAATCCTATTTCTGTCAGGACGAATATGGACAGATTGCTCCGGTATATTCCATTTCCGCCGGCCTGGACTATCCGGGGATCGGGCCTGAACATGCGTATCTGCATGATACCAACAGAGCGCAGTATGTGCCTGTTACCGATGATGAGGCGGTGGACGCCTTCGAATATCTGGCCCGCACAGAAGGAATTATCTGCGCCATTGAGAGTGCCCACGCAGTAGCCCATGTCAGAAAGACAGCGGCACAGTACAGCAGAGATGACAGCATTATCATATGCCTGTCCGGAAGGGGCGACAAGGATGTTGCCGCGATTGCCCGGTATAGAGGGAGGGAAATCCATGAGTAAGATAAAAAATGCATTTCAGAACGGGAAAGCGTTTATTGCCTTTTTGACCGCAGGCGACCCGAGCGCGGATAAAACAGTGGAATATATTCTGGATATGGTAGAAGCAGGTGCGGATCTTGTAGAAATCGGCATCCCGTTTTCCGATCCGACAGCGGAAGGCGTGGTTATACAGGAAGCTAATATCCGCGCCCTGCAGGGAGGGATGACTACGGACGGCGTTTTTGAAATTGTCCGCAGGGTGAGGGAAAAATCACAGATACCGCTGGTGTTCCTCACTTATCTGAATCCGGTATTCCACTATGGGTATGAAGCTTTTTTTGAAAAATGCAGGGAGCTTGCCGTGGACGGTATTATCATTCCGGATCTGCCATATGAGGAAAAAGACGAGCTGGCTCCCGTTGCCGCTGCCAATGACGTGGATCTCATTTCCATGATTTCTCCCACCTCGGAGGAACGTATCCGTAAGATTGCCGGGGAAGCGTCCGGATTCCTTTATATCGTATCCTCTATGGGCGTAACCGGGGTGCGGAGCCAAATTACTACGGATCTTTCCTCTATCGTGGATATGGTACGTAAGGTCACCGATATCCCCTGCGCGGTGGGATTTGGCATCAGTACGCCGGAGCAGGCCGGGCATATGGCGGCTGTATCTGACGGAGCCATTGTAGGAAGTGCAATTGTAAAGATTATTGCCGCCAACGGCGGTCACGCCGGGGAAGCGTTGAAGGAATATGTAAGCAGTATGAAGGCAGGGGTTCTGGCGGCGGAATAAAGCCGCCGCGGGATATAAGGCAAAAGTTTACAATTCCTTTAAGAAAATATTAAGTTTAAAAAAATACGAAAATTCTCTTTTCATTCCTATTAAAATGTATTATGCTTAATAAGCTGAATCCGGTCGTTTTTTGTCGGTTACCGGGACAATAAAAAGACGGATAGGCAAGTAAATGTGATGTCTGGAGTGGAGATTGTGGCAGGATTTGATTTGGGAAACATAGTAAGTCAGAATAGCCTTGTATTCAGCAGTCTGGAATTCCTTTTTCGGTTCCTGCCTGTATTTCTGGTTATTTTTTACCTTACCCCTGTTAAATATCGGAAAATTGTACTTTTTATAGGAAGCATTCTCATGTATGCCTGCGGAGAGCCTCAGTTCGTGTTCCTTCTGCTGGCCTGTACCGGACTGAATTTCCTCATAGGAAAGAATATGAGGGCGGATATTGAATCCCCCTTCCTTCACAGCAAGTGGAGGGATAAAAAGAGGCGCAGATGGCTGCTGCTTGCTCTTATAACCGATGTGGGGGTACTGGCGTTCTTTAAGATTGGCAATGCGGCGGACAGCAATATCCTTCTTCCCCTCGGAATCAGTTTTTATACCTTTAAGATGATTTCCTATCAGATGGATGTTTTCCGCGGGAAAGTGGAAGCGGATACCTCGTTCTGGGGTTTCGGTGCCTATGTATGTATGTTCCCCCAGCTTACAAGCGGCCCTATCATGCGGTATGAGGATGCCTCAGAGGGGCTGGGGAATCTGGGCTGCAGGCCGGAGCGGTTTGAAGACGGACTGCGGCTGCTTGTGATTGGGCTGGGGGCCAAGGTGCTTCTTGCCGACAGGCTGGGTCTTCTTTGGAACGACATACAGACCATCGGGTTTGAAAGTATATCCACGCCGCTTGCATGGCTGGGGGCCTTTACCTATTCCCTTCAGCTGTATTTTGATTTCGAAGGTTATTCCCTGATGGCGGTGGGGATCGGTATGATGATCGGGCTGCCCTATATCAAAAATTTCAACCAGCCTTATATGGCAGCCTCCGTCAGCGATTTCTGGCGAAGATGGCATATGACGCTGGGAAGCTGGTTCAGGGATTATGTTTATATTCCTATGGGAGGCAACCGGAAGGGGCTTCCCCGTCTGCTGTTTAATTTATGTATTGTGTGGCTGCTTACGGGGCTGTGGCACGGAGGCAGTGTGAATTTCCTGCTATGGGGAATCACGGTCGGTGTGTTTGTTATTCTGGAGAAGCTTTTTTACGGAGAATGGCTGGGCCGGCATAAGGTGTTTTCCCACATTTATGTATGGATTGTCATTCCGCTTACCTGGGTGATTTTTGCTGTTACCAGTCTGCCGGATCTGGGTATTTACTTCGGCCGGCTGTTCCCTTTCTTCGGCATCGGGGAGACACTGAACCCTCAGGATATCCTCAAGTATTTTTCCATGTACTGGTGGCTGCTGCTGGCCGGGATTTTCTTCTGTGTTCCTATGGTTTCCGCATGGTTTAACAAGCACAGGAAAAGATGGTATGCCAACGCGCTTCTGCTGGTGTTATTCTGGATGGCCGTTTATCAGCTGACCAATGCGGCAAATAATCCGTTTATGTATTTCAGATTTTAAGGTGGCATATAAATGAAAAATTGGAACAAATATCCGCTTTTCCTGATTCTTCTGGTAAGCGGGCTGTTAATAACAGGTGCCGGATATGCGGGAGAGCATACCATATATGCCTCCTACAGCAAACAGGACGGTTGGATGACTCCCGGTTTATCGCTGGTTTTCCAGGGATGGAAGGACGGGGTTTATCCATGGGAGCTGTTCACGCGTGAAACCAGTCCGGCTATGGCGGGCGCGCAGAACGAAGGGGAAGAAGAAACTGCTTTTGCAGAGGAAACGGTGCAGGAGAGCATCCCGGCAGCGGAGGAAACTGCGGATGCCGGCGGTGAAACGACGGTTTCCGATAATTCACAGAAGCAGACAGACGGGGTATCGGAAAACAGCGCCGCTCCGGAAGTACTGGACGGCAGCAGTATGGTATCGGCAAATACGGCCCAGCCAAAGTATGATAAATTCGGGCAGCTGATTCAGGGAGAAGCGCCGGATCAGCAAACACAGCAGATACCGATGCAGATACCCGGCACGGACAGTGTGTCAGGCAACCAGGGAACGGAAGTAAGCGGAGGGCAGGAAACCGCTGAGAGCCAGCAGGCAGAAGCCGGGGAAGAGACGGCCCGAGACGGCCTGGCAGAGGAGGAAAACAAGACCTACGCGTTTACCCAGGTGGATGAATCCTATTTTGACGATGCCCTGTTTATCGGCGATTCCAGAACGGTAGGCCTTGATGAATACGCCGGTTTTGATGATAAGGTAACTTTCTATGCGGCAACCTCACTCACTATTTACAATGTATTTGACTCTCCGAAAAAGGTTGCACAGCTGGAGGACGGCACCAAGGTTACTATTGAGGAAGCGCTGTCGCAGAAACAGTTCGGGAAGATCTATATTATGCTTGGCATTAACGAGCTGGGCAGAGGTACGACGGAAAGCTTTTTCACCGTGTATGCGAATGCGGTAAACCGGATCAGGCAGCTGCAGCCGGATGCAATTATCTATGTGCAGGGTATTATGCGTGTGAGCGGGGAAAAGAGCCGGACGGACAAAATTTTCAATAACGAGAATATCAATGCCAGAAACGCGGCGCTTGCGGCTATGGCGAATAACCAGGATATCTTTTATCTGGAGGTTAACGATGCGGTGAGCGATGCCAATGGTGATCTGGTGACGGAATATACCTTTGACCAGATCCATCTGAAGGCGAAGTATTACCAGCTCTGGAAAAATTACCTATTGGGACATGCTGTTGTGCGGGATTAAGTCCTTTTGAATTTGGTGGTTGACAAAGCGTTTCCGGTTATGTATAATTGTTGAAGTGCGAATGAGATTCGGTTTGACCGGATTCGTTGGGAGTCTACTATGTTAATCAATATGACAGATGTCTTTACAGAAGAAGAAAAGTCTGTTACAAAAGAAGTTCCGCTGGAACTGACAAGCATATGCTTTCAGGGTGAAGAATTCCGAATACTGGAGAAAACACCGGTTACGCTTACCCTTGCCAATAACGGACAGGGAAGAGCATCCATTGAAGCAGAGGCGGAAGTAAAGGTAGAATTAAAATGTGACAGGTGCCTTCGGGAAGTAACAAGGGAATTTGCACTTCACTTTTCTGTACAGGCTGTTTCGCCCGATGCGGCGGATGAGCAGGAGCAGGATGAGGAGCGTGGGTTTCTGGAAGGATATCAGCTGAATGTAGACAGCCTGATAAGCAATGAAATCATTACATGCTGGCCGATGAAAATCCTCTGTAAGGAGGACTGCAAAGGACTTTGCAGTGTCTGCGGGAAAGATTTGAACGAAGGGAATTGCGATTGCGATACTTTTGTTCCGGACCCCAGAATGGCGGCAATTATGGATATCTTTCGTGAGAACAAGGAGGTGTAAGTAATGTCTATCTGTCCTAAGAATAAATCTTCCAAATCCAGAAGAGATAAGAGAAGAGCAAACTGGAAAATGAGTGCTCCGACTCTGGTTAAGTGCAGCAAATGCGGCGCTCTGATGATGCCCCACAGAGTATGCAAGGCTTGCGGTTCTTACAACAAGAGAGAGATCATTAACACAGAAGCTTAATGAAAAGAAGAAAACAGCAAAAGCTTTCCTGAGGATGAAGAATCCTTGAGGAAAGCTTTTTTAGTGTAACAAATCAGACAGGTCTGACCTGCCTCCGGGGACAATTCGCTTGATTTTTACAGGCATGTCTAGTATATTTATAGAGGACACTCAAATTCCGCAGGTGGGCTTTGCCCCTCTCCGGCCGGTAAAAGGCGTCGGGGATTGCCGGAGCCTGGCTGCGAGGTTTGAGCGGTTATGCAGGATAAACAGAAAGGGATATTTTATGGCTGAATATGTAAAAGTAGCAGTGGATGCTATGGGCGGTGACAATGCTCCCGGTGAGATTGTAAAGGGTGCGGTGGAAGCGATCCAGGCGGAAAAGAAGATAAAGGTATACCTGGTAGGGAAAGAAGAACAGATAAAGGCGGAGCTTTCCCGATATACCTATCCGGAAGAACAGGTGGAGGTAGTGAATGCCACGGAAGTGATTGCTATGGCAGAGCCTCCTGTGGCGGCTATCCGCAGCAAGAAGGATTCCTCCATTGTAAAAGGGCTGTATATGGTCAGGGAAGGCAGATGCGATGCTTTTGTTTCTGCGGGAAGCACAGGGGCCGTCCTGGCCGGAGGACAGGTTATTGTAGGACGGAGCAAAGGGGTGGAACGTCCGCCTCTGGCGCCGCTTATCCCGACGGAAAAAGGGGCCTCTCTTTTGATTGACTGCGGGGCCAATGTGGATGCCAAGCCTTCCCAGCTTGTGCAGTTTGCCAAAATGGGATCCATTTATATGGAAAATGTTATGGGTATCAAAAATCCCAGAGTGGGGATTGTCAATATCGGTGCGGAAGAAGAAAAAGGAAACGCGCTGGTAAAAGAAACCTTTCCCATGCTGAAGGAATGCTCCGACATTAATTTTATCGGCAGTATAGAGGCCAGGGATATCCCCGCGGGTGCTGCAGATGTGGTTGTGTGCGAAGCGTTTGTGGGAAACGTGGTGTTGAAGCTGTATGAAGGAGTGGGAGCCACGTTGATTAAAAAAGTAAAAGGCGGGATGATGGTGAACCTGAGAAGCAAAATCGGCGCCCTTCTTGTAAAACCGGCCTTAAAGCAGACACTGAAGGCTTTTGATCTCGAACAGTATGGCGGTGCTCCTTTGCTCGGCCTAAAAGGGCTGGTGGTAAAGACCCATGGAAGCTCCAAAGCTGTGGAAATCAAAAATACGATTCTGCAGTGTGTAACCTTTAAGGAACAGGATATTAACGGCAAGATCCGGAAGGTGATTTCCGGAACCGCTGAGTGAGAAAGGACAAAGGATATGGAACTTGACAAGCTCAGAACTATCATTGCGGAAGTATTGTGTGTGGATCCCAAGGAAATTACGGCAGACACCACCTTCATTGATGACCTGTGCGCGGATTCCCTGGATGTGTTCCAGATTGTGATGGGGATAGAGGAAGAATTCGGAATCGAAATTTCACCGGTGGATGCAGAACGGATCAGTACGGTGGGAGAAGCGGTTGCGTTGATAAAAAACAGCAATTAAGAGGCTGGAAACAAGAACCATTTTTGAAATTTGCCAAAAAAGCCCGAAGCGGGGAAACCTGGACAGGGCTTTTTAATTGTGGAAAGGACCTTATGAGTATAAAATATACATTGGAAGGGCTTGAGAAAAGGATCGGTTATGTTTTTCGTAATAAAAATCTGCTTCGCCAGGCATTGACCCACAGTTCCTTTGCCAATGAGCAGAAAATAAATAAGCTGGAAGATTACGAACGGCTGGAGTTTTTGGGTGACGCGGTGCTGGAGCTGGTGTCCAGCGAATTCCTTTTTTCCGAGAACCCGCAGATGCCGGAAGGAAAGCTGACGAAGCTGCGTTCTTCTATGGTTTGTGAGCCTGCATTGGCTTATTGTGCCAGGGATCTGGAGCTGGGGCAGTATATGCTTCTGGGAAAAGGGGAAGAGACTACAGGCGGCAGAGGCAGGGACTCCATAACTTCGGATGCTATGGAAGCGGTTATCGGTGCTCTGTATGTAGACGGCGGTTTTCAGGCGGCCCATGATTTTATTCATCGGTTTGTTCTCTCGGATCTGGAAAATAAAATCCTTTTTTATGACAGTAAGACAGTTCTTCAGGAGATGATCCAGACCATGCCGGAAGCTGTATTTGTTTATGCGCTTACCGGTGAAGAAGGACCGGATCATGACAAAGAATTTCTGGTGGATGCCGTTCTGAACAATGAGGTCATCGGAAAAGGAAAGGGCCGCACCAAAAAAGCGGCGGAACAGCAGGCTGCTTATGAAGCGATTCTGGCCCTGCGGAAGAAAATGGAAGTAAAGTGTTCTGTGGATGCATTGCCTTCCGACGAAAATAAGGATTAAAATTATGTATTTAAAAAGTATAGAGATACACGGATTCAAATCCTTTGCCAATAAAATAACGTTTCAGTTCCATAACGGAATCACCGGTATTGTAGGGCCAAACGGCAGCGGGAAAAGCAATGTGGCGGATGCTGTCCGCTGGGTTTTGGGCGAGCAGCGCATCAAACAGCTGCGCGGCGCTTCCATGCAGGATGTCATATTTTCCGGTACGGAAATCCGTAAGCCCATGGGCTATGCCTATGTGGCGATCACACTGGATAACCGGGATCACCAGCTCGCCATCGAGTTTGATGAAGTCACCGTTGCCAGGCGGATTTACCGTTCCGGGGAGAGTGAATACCTGATGAACGGTTCTCCGGTGAGACTGAAGGATGTGAATGAGCTTTTTTATGATACCGGTATCGGCAAGGAAGGCTATTCCATCATCGGCCAGGGCCAGATTGATAAAATCCTCAGCGGAAAACCGGAAGAAAGAAGAGAGCTTTTTGACGAAGCCGCCGGCATTGTGAAGTTTAAAAGACGGAAGTCCGCCGCCCAGAGGAAGCTGGAGGATGAAAAGCAGAATCTGCTGCGTGTCAGTGATATATTGAGTGAACTGGAAAAACAGGTGGAGCCCCTGGAAAAGCAGTCGGAAAAAGCAAAGGTTTATCTGAAGAAAAAGGAAGCGCTCAAAGCCCTGGATGTCAATATTTTTCTTCTGGAAAACGCCAGGCTCAGGGAACAGCTTGCCGGGGTGAAGGAAAAACAGGAAATCGCTTCCGGCGATTTGGCGGACACCACATCCAAATATGAACATATTAAAGAAGAGTACGAGCGGGTACAGGCAGAAATCGAGCGTTTGGATAAACAAATCGAAGAGGAACGTTCCCAGCTTACGGATACCGGTATGCTCCGTGGAAAGCTGGAAGGTGAAATCAATGTCCTGAAGGAACAGATTAATTCTGTCAGAGGCAATGAAAAGCATTTGCTGAACCGGCAGGAAAACCTGCAGAAGGAAATTGATACACAGACCGGGAATAAAGAGTCCATCCTGGAGGATAAGGGCAGAGTGGATGCCCAGCTTTCCCGGCTGGAGGAAGCCAGAGAAGAAGCGAGAGCCGAACTTGCCAGAGTGCAGGCGCAGATGGATGAGTTGAATGCGAATATAGAAAATGGGAAAAATACCATTATTACCGCATTGAATGACCGGGCTACGATTAAATCCCGCATGGGCCGGTTTGATACCATGCTGGAGCAGATACAGATACGAAGGGCCGAACTGAACTCCCGGCTTTTGCGCGCCAAATCTGATGAAGCACAGCAGGAGGATCGGATCCGGGAGCTGGAGGAAGAATTTCTGCGGATCAATGATAATATTTCCGCATTCAATGACAGGCAGACGGTCCTTGAGGAAGAACTGAACCAGATGAGGGATGAGCTTTCCGGGAAGGATCAGAAGCTGCGGGATACGCAGGTAGTCTATCACCAGGATAAGTCCAGACTGGACGCACTTTCCAACCTGACGGAACGGTATGAGGGCTATGGGGGCAGCGTGAAGCGTGTCATGGAGCAAAAAGGAGCCAATCCGGGTATTATCGGAGTAGTTGCCGATCTTGTCAAGGTGGATAAAAAATACGAGGTTGCCATTGAAACCGCCCTGGGAGGAAGTATACAGAATATAGTTACGGAAACGGAAGATACGGCAAAGGAAATGATCGCCTTCCTGAAACAGAATAAAGCGGGTAGAGCGACCTTCCTTCCCTTGACCAGTATCCGGAACCGCCAGGAATTCCGTATGAAGGAGGTTCTGGCTGAACCGGGGGTGATCGGGCTGGCGGATTCCCTTGTGGATACACAGGAGCGCTACCGGGATGTGGCATCGTCCCTGCTTGGGCGGATAGTCGTGGTTGACAATGTAGATAATGCGGTACGGATTGCCCGTAAATATAAGTACAGCCTCCGTATGGTAACGCTGGAGGGAGAACTGTTTAACCCCGGAGGATCCATCAGCGGCGGCGCCTACAAAAATAACAGCAATCTGCTGGGAAGACGCCGGGAGATGGAGGAACTGGAAAAAAGGGTCAGGGAAACACTGAAATCCATTGACCGCCTGTTGGATGAAATCGAAAAAACAAAGCAGCGCAGAAACAAGCTGCGGATGGAACTGGAGCAGGTGAAGGCATCTCTCCAGGAGGAATTTATCCATCAGAATACAGCGAGAATGAACGTGGCTGCTGCCAGGGAAAAGAAAGAACAGACAGAGCAGGGTTACGGGGATCTGCAGAATGAGCAGAAAGAAATCGCATCTCAAATCGAAGAAATCCAGAGCGGAAAAGAGGAAATACGCAGAGAGCTGGAAGCCTCCGAGCTTTTGGAAAAGGATGTGGAAGCCCGGATTCAAGCGGCCCAGAAGGAACTGGAAGCGCGGAAAGAAGAAGAAAGCCTTCACAGCTCCAGGGTGACGGAATGGGATTTGGAAGTGGAAAAAATCCGGCAGAAACAGGGCTTTGAACAGACGAACCTGGATCGTATCCAGGGCGAAATTCTTAAATTCACGCAGGAACTGAGAGAGATACAGGAAGGAATGGAAGCGGGAAGGCAGGAAATCGCCGGGAAGGAAGCCGATATCCTTGCGCTGCAGGAAACAATAGACGCTTCGTATACGAACCAGAATAACGGGGAAGAAAAGCTGAAAGAGGATATGGAACGAAAAGAAAACCTGTCCGCCAGACAGAAAAATTTCTTTACGGACAGGGAAAGCCTGGCAGAACGGCTCTCCGGGCTGGACAAAGAAGTATACAGGCTGAATGCACAGCAGGAAAAGCTGGAAGAAGCGGTAGAAGCCCAGATCAATTACATGTGGGATGAATACGAAATCACACTGAGTGATGCTTCGGCGCTTAAAATGGAAGCACAGCAATCCATGGAAGCGGGGAATTCCATGGAATCGGGGAATTCCATGGAGGAAATGCAGGATTTGGCTTCCATGAAGAAAGAAATCACATCATTGAAGGAGCAGATCAGAAGGCTGGGAGATGTGAATGTCAATGCCATTGAAGATTATAAAAACCTCATGGAACGTTATACCTTCCTGAAAACCCAGCATGATGATTTAATAAAAGCGGAAGAAACCCTGAAGGGTATCATACTGGAGCTGGATGATGCCATGCGGAAGCAGTTCCGGGAAAAATTTGCCCAAATCTGTCAGGAGTTTGATAAGGTATTCAAGGAACTGTTCGGCGGCGGAAAGGGTACGCTGGAGCTGATGGAGGATGAGGATATCCTGGAGGCAGGAATCCGTATTATTGCCCAGCCCCCGGGTAAGAAGCTGCAGAACATGATGCAGCTTTCCGGCGGTGAGAAGGCGTTGACGGCAATCTCCCTCCTGTTTGCCATACAGAACCTGAAGCCTTCCCCCTTCTGTCTGCTGGATGAAATAGAAGCCGCCCTGGATGACAGCAATGTAGGTCGTTTTGCCAATTATCTACATAAACTGACGAAGTATACCCAGTTCATCGTCATAACGCACCGTAGAGGAACCATGGAAAAAGCGGATCGATTATATGGTATCACGATGCAGGAAAAAGGGGTATCGACTTTGGTAAGCGTAAGCCTGATTGAAAAAGAGATAGAAGGCTGATGATTAGTGATAATGGTGAAGGAGAGAGAATATGAATATGGAATTAAAAAATTCCACGGAATCTAAACCCTCTGAGGAAAAGAAAGGCTTTTTTGCCCGGCTGAAGGAAGGGCTTAATAAAACAAGAAATAATATTGTAAACGGGATCGATTCGGTTTTTAACGGTTTTTCTGCAATCGACGATGAGTTTTATGAAGAACTGGAAGAGATTCTGATTATGGGAGATATCGGTGTTAACGCCACCTCCGATATTCTGCAGCGCCTGAAAAAGCAGGTGAAGGAGCAGCATGTTAAAGAACCTGCGGCCTGTAAACAGCTTCTTATCGACAGTATAAGAGAACAGATGCAGGTGGGGGAAACCGCATATGATTTTGAAAAGAAACAGTCCGTAATTCTTGTTATTGGAGTGAACGGTGTGGGAAAGACCACATCCGTGGGAAAACTTGCCGGCATCCTAAAGGAGCAGGGGAGAAAGGTGCTGATTGCGGCTGCGGATACCTTCCGTGCGGCGGCAGGGGAACAGCTTGCGGGCTGGGCTAACCGGGCCGGCGTGGATATGATAGGCGGCGCAGAAGGCTCGGATCCGGCCAGCGTGGTATTTGATGCGGTGAATGCGGCAAAGGCCAGACATGTGGATGTGCTGCTGTGTGATACGGCAGGCAGGCTGCATAACAAGAAAAACCTGATGGAAGAACTGAAAAAAATGAACCGTATTATCGATCGGGAATTTCCGGATGCCCATCGGGAAAATCTGGTCGTGCTGGACGGGACAACCGGTCAGAATGCCCTTGCCCAGGCGAGAGAATTCGGAGAAGTGGCGGAACTGACCGGCATTATCCTGACCAAAATGGACGGAACAGCAAAAGGCGGTATTGCGGTTGCCATACAATCGGAGCTGAATGTCCCGGTAAAATATATCGGTGTGGGAGAAGATATGGAAGACCTGCAGAAATTTGACCCGGAACAGTTTGTGAATGCCCTGTTTGACAAAAAAACAGAAGAATAAGACACCAGGGCCTGCGCGGAACGGTCTGTCCGTACAGACACCGGAATGGAGGAAAACATGGAAGAAAGCAAGATGCTTACCCTGGAGAAATTTGAAGAAGCTTCCGAGGTGGTAAAAAAAGTAACACAGGAGACCAAGCTGGTATACAGCGAATATTTCAGCAGCCAGTCGGGAAACAAGGTATATTTTAAACCGGAAAATATGCAGCTTACGGGCGCATATAAGCTGCGCGGCGCTTATTATAAAATAAGCACCCTGACGGAAGAAGAACGAGGCAAGGGCCTGATTACCGCATCTGCGGGGAATCATGCCCAGGGCGTAGCCTATGCGGCAAAAGCCTATGGCTGTAAAGCGGTTATTGTAATGCCGACCACCACTCCTTTAATGAAGGTGAACCGCACCAAAAACTATGGTGCACAGGTGGTCCTTTACGGGGATGTATACGATGAAGCCTGTGCCAGGGCCTACGAACTGGCGGAGGAGATGGGGTATACCTTCATCCATCCGTTTGATGACCCGGTGGTGGCAACCGGCCAGGGAACCATTATGATGGAAATCTTCAAAGAACTGCCCCTGGTGGACTATATACTTGTACCGGTGGGCGGAGGCGGCCTGGCTACCGGGGTATCCACGCTTGCGAAGCTTCTGAACCCTAAAATCCATGTGATTGGTGTGGAGCCTGCCGGGGCTAATTGTATGCAGGCGTCTTTGGAAAAGGGCAAAGTGGTGACCCTGGACCGTGTGAATACAATTGCCGACGGTACGGCTGTAAAAACACCGGGCAGCATTATCTTCCCTTACATACAGAAAAATATGGATGAAATCATTACCATTGAGGATGAAGAACTGGTAGTGGCTTTTCTGGATATGGTGGAAAACCACAAGATGATAGTGGAAAATTCCGGACTGCTGACCGTTGCGGCACTGAAGCACCTGGATGTGAAAAACAAAAAGGTGGTATCTATTTTAAGCGGCGGCAATATGGACGTGATTACAATGTCATCTGTGGTCCAGCATGGCCTGATATTCCGTGACCGCATCTTTACCGTATCCGTCCTGCTGCCGGATAAGCCGGGTGAGCTTTCCCGTGTGGCGGATGTGATCGCAAAGGAAAACGGGAATGTGATTAAACTGGAGCATAACCAGTTTGTTTCCATTAACCGCAGCGCGGCTGTGGAACTGCGGATTACACTGGAAGCCTTTGGCACCGAGCATAAGCAGCAGATTATCACTGCCCTTGAAAGAGAAGGATACAAGCCTAAAAGCGTAAGAACGAATATTTAGGGCGCGGATTGCAGAAAATGATCCGGACGGTTCCTCTTCACTGATGTTTCATTGTTTTGATAGGAAAGAAGTGCAGCCCGCTGCACGGATAAAACCGCGTAAGTTAATTATGCGGTTTTTCCTTTTTCCGGCTATAGTAAAATAGGAGGTATGTATGGCAGAAGAATTTATGGAAAAAAAGACGGTAAAGAGACGGATATTTGATTATATCCTGATTACGGTGGCTGCCTGTATTTATGGGGTGAGTATCAGCCTTTTTCTGGATCCGAATAACCTGGCGCCCGGCGGGGTGACAGGTATTGCAGTTATCATTAACCGTCTGACAGGCCTGCCTACAGGGTCGGGCATGCTTCTGATCAATATCCCCATACTGATAGCAGGACTTTGGAAATTTGGGCTGCGTTTCATTGTTTCCACGATTTACGCCACATTTATGTGTTCGGTATTCACCAATTTTTTTACCCGTTTCGGGGCACTGACTTCCCAGCCGCTGCTTGCGGCCCTGGCCGGAGGTCTTTTGATGGCAATCGGCCTGGGAATAGTATTTAAGGCGGGTGCCACTACCGGCGGAACAGATATTATTGTTAAATTCCTGAGGCTGAGATATAAGCATCTGAAAACCGGACGGCTCTTTTTCCTGACGGATATCCTGATCGTTTCCGCATCCCTGTTTGTATTCGGCGATTTTGATACGATTATGTATGCCATACTGGCAGTGGTGATATGCAGTATTACGTTTGATGCAGTTCTGTACGGGCGGGACGAAGCAAAGCTTATCTACATTATCAGTGATCATTCGGAAAAGATAACGGCCAGGCTTCTGGAGGAACTGGATATCGGAGTGACCTATCTGGAGGGAAGAGGGGCATACAGCAATAACCCCAAACAGGTTATCATGTGTGTGATGCGCAATACCATGTCTCCCAAAGCGGAGGAGATAGTGAAGGAGGAGGATCCGCTGGCTTTTATGATTGTATCCAGCGCCACTGAGATTTATGGGGAAGGGTACAAGAATATATTCAGTGAAAAAATTTAAGTATTTTTACGGAAAAAGCGGGTAGGGTACAAGGGACTTTGAACAGTAATGTCAGGTGTGAGGGTGTCAAGAAAAAATACTTGACACCTTTCTTTGTTTATAGTAAGATAACTCATGCGGTGAGCGGACAGTGTCTGTCCGAAAGACAGAATACGCCATGACAGTAAACAAACCGATAACAGGCACAGGATGGATGAATATGGAAAAGATTGTGGAACAGGGTCTGTTATATGATTTTTACGGCGAATTACTCACGGAGCATCAGCGCCGGATCTATGAGGATGCGGTAATGAACGACATGTCTTTAAGCGAGATTGCCCAGGAAGCGGGTATCAGCAGGCAGGGGGTTCATGATTTGATAAAAAGGTGTGATAAGACGCTGGAGGAATATGAAAGCAGGCTGCACCTGATGGAGAAATTCCGGAATATCACGGAAAAGCTGGAAGAGATCAAGCGCCAGGCTTCGGAAGAAGCGGTAATTAGGCTGGCTGACGAGATTCTGGAAGAACTGTAAAGTATCAGTAAAGGAAATTGTGTTTATGGCATTTGAGAGCTTAACCGATAAACTCCAGAACGTTTTCAAGAACCTGCGTGGAAAGGGACGGCTGACGGAAGAGGATGTGAAAACAGCCCTTAAAGAAGTCAAAATGGCCCTTCTGGAAGCGGATGTTAATTTCCGTGTTGTAAAGCAGTTTGTTAAATCCGTGGAAACCAGGGCGATTGGTGCGGATGTGATGAACGGGCTGAACCCCGGGCAGATGGTAATTAAGATAGTTAACGAAGAAATGACTGCCCTCATGGGATCGGAAACCACGGAGATCGCCATGCAGCCGGGAAAGTCTACTACGGTTATTATGATGTGCGGCCTTCAGGGTGCAGGTAAAACCACCACTGCGGCCAAGCTTGCGGGCAAGTTTACGCGGAAGGGGAAAAAGCCTCTGCTGGTTGCCTGTGATATTTATCGCCCGGCGGCTGTGGAGCAGCTGGAAATCAATGCAAAGAAGCAGAACGTGGATGCCTTTTCCATGGGAACGAAGAACCGCCCTCTGGATATTGCCAAAGCAGGCATGGAGCATGCACAGAAAAACGGAAATAATGTGGTAATCCTGGATACGGCAGGCCGCCTGCATATTGATGAAGATATGATGCGGGAGCTGCAGGAAATCAAGGAGAATATCACCGTTCACCAGACGCTTTTGGTGGTGGATGCCATGACCGGCCAGGATGCCGTAAATGTGGCAAAGGAATTTGACGAAAAAGTGGGTGTGGACGGGGTTATCCTTTCCAAAATGGATGGTGATACCCGCGGCGGCGCGGCCCTTTCCGTTAAAGCGGTGACAGGAAAGCCTATCCTTTATGTAGGTATGGGAGAAAAACTTTCCGATCTGGAACAGTTTTACCCGGACAGGATGGCCGGCCGGATACTCGGCATGGGTGATGTCCTTTCCTTAATTGATAAAGCCCAGGCAAGCCTGGACCTGGATGCCGACAAGGAAAAAGAGATGGCATCCCGTATGAAGAAAGGGAAATTCGATTTTGAGGATTACCTGGAAAGCATGAAACAAATGCGTAATATGGGCGGCCTGTCCAGTATTTTGAGCATGATGCCCGGTATCGGCGGCAAATCAGCGGATATTGAATCCATGGTGGATGAGAAACAGATGGCCCGGATGGAGGCTGTGGTTCTTTCCATGACACCGGCGGAACGCCGGAACCCCAAACTGCTTAATCCCAGCAGAAAACATCGGATTGCCAGAGGAGCAGGGGTGGATATCAGTGTTGTAAACCGTTTTATCAAACAATTTGAACAGAGCCAGAAAATGATGAAACAGCTTCCCGGCATGATGGGAGGTTTCGGAGGCAAAAAGGGTAAGTTTAAACTTCCTTTTTAATAAATTAAAAAAAGCAAACATTTCCGGAGGTAAGAAAAATGGCAGTAAAGATCAGATTAAGAAGAATGGGACAGAAGAAGGCTCCTTTTTACAGAATTATCGTGGCAGATTCCAGATCTCCCAGAGACGGTAGATTCATCGAAGAAATCGGAACCTATGATCCCAACAAGAATCCCAGTGAGTTCAAAGTAAATGAAGAACTGGCAAAGAAATGGCTGAACAATGGTGCACAGCCCACAGAGGTAGTCAGCAAAATCTTCAAAGCAGCAGGAATCGAGAAATAAGACCTCTTTGCTAAGGAGAGGATATCCGTGTCTGCTGAGCGGGTATCCGGTTGAATGGAGGGAAAGTAATGAAAGAACTGGTTGAAGTGATAGCTAAAGCACTTGTTGACAACCCGGAGGAAGTGGTCGTTACGGAAAAAGAAAACGGAAAAATAACGACAATTGAGCTTCACGTTGCACCGTCCGACATGGGCAAAGTAATCGGTAAGCAGGGCCGTATCGCCAAAGCAATCCGTGCGGTTGTGAAGGCGGCTGCTCTGGGAGACAAAATGCATGTGGATGTAGAGATCATCTGATAAGACAAAAAGGCTGCTCCTTCTATGGAAGCGGCTTTTTGTTTCCGGATGTTACCCCGAACAGCGCAATGACCGGGGATTTAACAAATAAGTAGATGAATGAGGACAAGGATGGAACAGAGACTGCAGGTGGGAATCATTACGGCAACTCATGGCCTGAAGGGAGAGGTAAAGGTTTATCCTACCACGGATGATCCTTCCAGGTTCAAGAGGCTGAAGCAGGTGATTCTGGACAATGGGAAGGAAAACAGAACACTGGAACTGGAAGGCGTTAAATTTTTTAAACAGTTTGTAATTCTCAAGTTCAAAGGGCTTGATGATATCAATGACGTGGAAAAATTTGGTAAAGCCAGCCTGTATGTGACACGGGAAAATGCTGTTCGGCTGAGACGGGATGAATATTTCATTGCTGATTTGATTGATATGACTGTGGAACTGGAAGACGGTACGGAATTGGGGACACTTTGTGATGTGATTACAACAGGGGCAAATGATGTCTATGAGGTAACGCTGCTTCAGGGAGGAAACGTACTCATTCCGGCAATTAAAGAATGCATACTGGATGTGGATGTGGAAAATGCCAGAATGCGTGTACATCTCCTGGACGGATTGCTGGAACTTGGCAACGATAGCCGCGGAGGAAAGCAGGAATGAAGTTTCATATACTGACTCTTTTTCCGGATATGGTGGAGGGCGGGTTACATACAAGTATTCTGGGCCGGGCGGCGGCGGATGGCCATATCAGCCTGGAAGCGGTAAATATCCGGGACTTTACAGTGAACAAGCATAAAAAAGTAGATGATTACCCTTATGGTGGCGGTGCCGGTATGCTGATGCAGGCACAGCCTGTTTATGATGCTTACCGCTATATAGAAGAAAAGATTGGTGAGGAAGGCAGAAAGCCTCCCCGTGTTATTTATGTAACGCCTCAGGGAAGCGTATTCAACCAGCAGATGGCGCATGAGCTGGCAGGGGAAGAGGATCTTGTTTTTTTATGCGGTCACTACGAGGGAATCGATGAAAGGGTCCTTGAGACCATAGTGACAGACTATATTTCCATCGGGGATTATGTGCTTACCGGGGGGGAGCTTCCTTCCATGGTTATGATTGATGCCATATCCCGTCTTGTTCCCGGGGTGCTGAAAAACAAAGAGTCGGCGGAGTTTGAATCCTTCCACAATAATCTTCTGGAGTACCCCCAGTACACAAGACCGGAGATATGGAGGGAAAAGCCGGTTCCCGAGGTGCTTTTGTCAGGAGATCATGCCAGGGTGGATCAATGGCGCCTGCAGCAGTCTGAAGCCCGTACCAGGAAGCGCAGGCCGGATCTGTATGAAGTCTATGCCAGGGAGCCGAAGGCGCTTTCCTGGCTGCTGAAAAGTAAAATAGACCATATGGATATGATAGAGGTGATACGCGCAGGACAGGCGGATATCCTGTGCGGGGATGAAGAGGGGGTTCTGCTTAAGGATGTACCGAGCGGGGCCGTAATGGTATCTGCTTCGGATGAAGATATGGGGGAACGGCTCCTTTCCCTTATACCAAGAGGGCTGAAGGACGGCCTTTTCGTTGCGCATCAGGAGTTCCTGAAGGATAGTATCTGCAGGCGTTTTGATGCCGGAATAGTGAATGCCTGTGTACAGGCGGCCTATACCAGAAAAACCCTTCTGGAGGAGGATTCCCGTTTTTGTATCAGGCCTTTGACAATTTCCTTCCTGGAGGAGGTATACTCCCACTACCATACAGTACATGATAAGGAATATCTGGAGGGACGGATCCGTTCCGGCAGGATGTACGGCGCTTTTGTAGAGGAAACGCTGGCTGGTTTTATCGGTATGCATGCGGAATGCAGTATGGGGATGCTGGAGGTGTTTGAGCCATTCCGCAGACAGGGGATCGGCGAAGCCCTGGAACGGCATCTGATCAACCGTATTCTTGATGAGGGCAGGGTTCCTTTCTGCCAGATTTTCACTGATAATGAAGCATCCGTAAAGCTGCAGCAAAAACTGGGCCTGCGTATCGGCCGGCAAACGGTTTATTGGGTTTCCTAATCGGGATCCCTGACAAGGGCGTAGATAAAAAAGACCGGCGTCACCTGCCCCTGCTTCCCTGTGCGTCCT
>NZ_QUES01000039.1:0-60319 GCF_003478085.1 Eisenbergiella sp. OF01-20
TGGAAATACAAGGTTTTTAATAAAAAACGGGGTGTCAGACTTGACACTACCATAACTTATATGGAGGAAAGCATATGAAATATATATCAGTGGCGGAAATGGCAAAGAGATGGAATATAGCGGAACGTACAGTACGCAACTATTGTTTGCAGGGACGGATACCAGATGCCTTTTTAACGGGAAAAACATGGAACATTCCAGAAACTGCTGTTCGTCCTAATCGTATAAATAAAAAACAGAGGGTACCAGACACATTACTGGATATTTTAAAACAGGAAAAAGCAGGAAAAGTATCAGGTGGAATTTATCATAAAATACAAATTGAATTTACCTATAACTCGAACCATATAGAAGGGAGCAGACTGACGCATGATCAAACACGCTATATTTATGAAACTAATACAATAGGTGTAACGAACGAGACATTTAATGTGGATGATATTGTGGAAACTGCAAATCATTTTAGATGTATTGATATGGTAATCGATCAGGCGGCTTATCAGTTGACAGAAAAGTTTATAAAGGATCTTCATGCCGTGCTAAAAAATGGAACAAGTGACAGTCGTAAAGATTGGTTTGTTGTAGGCGGCTATAAAAAATTGCCAAACGAGGTTGGAGGATTGGAAACAACAGCTCCTGAACGAGTACAGGAAGAGATACAAAAACTGTTAAAGAGCTACAATGAATCGAAGATAAAATCGATGGATGAAATTTTGGATTTTCATGTAAAATTTGAACGTATCCATCCTTTTCAAGATGGAAATGGGCGTGTTGGAAGACTGCTATTACTAAAAGAATGCCTGAAAAATAATGTTGTTCCTTTTATTATTGACGAGAGTCTAAAAATGTTTTATTATCGGGGGCTTCATGAATGGAACATAGAGAAAGGTTATCTTAGAGATACTTGTTTGACGGCACAGGATCAGTTTAAAGCATATTTAGATTATTTTAGGATTCCTTATTGTGAAGAAAAATAATTGGTAAAACTATAGCAACAAAAAATCAGTAACCCCAAATAACATGGATAATTGACTCAAACTTCGCAGGAGCAAAATGGCCTTCCGCCCGCTGGCAGAGTGGTATCCCCAGGACGGAAAAGGATATTCGCCAGTCCATCAGGCCGGACATTCCGATGAGCCCGAAGGCGTCAAGTGTGTCAGATGAGGCTGGCACACTTGACCGGTCTCATCCCCATGGCCTGAGAGGATCTGGTGAACATTCCTTTTCCGTCCCAGGGACACCGCTCTGCCAGCGGGCGGAAGTATAAACAATTAGAAATATCGATACAAGTGTTTTTTTGCATAGCGATTGAAGAAATGGAGGCGTGGCTGCTTGGTGATAGTGAAGCGTTGTTAACGGCATATCCAACTGCTAAAAGGCAATTACTGCAAAGGTATATCCAAGATAGTATTATTGGAACCTGGGAGTATTTGGCTGATATTGTATATAAAGGAGGCTTGCAAACCCTTAAAAGGGATGTCTCATCGTATTATGAAATCGGAATGTTTAAATGTGAGTGTGCAGGAAAAGTCGGTGCGTTGTTAGATATTAGAAAAAATGCTTCACCAAGTTTTAATTATTTTATAGGTAAATTGGATGTTTTTTATGGAAGTAGTACATAATTTCATACGAAAATAATGTCCCAAAACATTTCCTTGAATTCCTCCATACACAATGCTAAAATGTCGATAGATTATTTCTCAACAAACAGATCACACCAGGTACAGGAGCCAATATCCATATGCTATTCGACATCATCCCAGCAAATTTTTTCTACCCTCTGGCAGCGCCGGGGAAATTAGTATATTGGGAATGCATCTGCCGGTTGTTCGCGGTGACCAACCGGCAGTTATCTTTTGGTGTGGAGCGGGATGTTCTGGTAGATGAACTGCAGTTTTATTTTGATTCGGAAATGGCGGCGCAGATGCCGGAGGAGGAATTGGATCAAAGGGGCAGCGGGGATGCTGCAGGCAGTATGAACAGTCGGGATAAGGCGAATTTTATCCTGCGCAGGCTGGAGGGTTATGGCTGGATAGCGGTGGATACGGATCACAGCTACGTACAGCGGGTGAATTTCCGGGATTATGCCGTTCAGGTAATGAAGACATTGCTTGCCATTTCGGAAGAAAAGAGAACCGAATATCAGGGGTATATTTATACCATTTACAGTTTAGCCCGTGCCGGTTTGGATAATCCCGGTATCGGGCTTTTGCAGATCGTGGAGAATACGGATGCGCTGATTACCGGGCTTAAAAGCCTGAATGCGAATATCAAACGATATATTGATGAACTGACGAAGCATTCCACGGTGGCGGAAATCATGGATGCGCTTTTAAATGATTATTATACTAATGTAGTGGATAAGGCATACCACCGGCTTCTGACCTCGGACAATGTTTCCAAGTTCCGCCCGGAAATAGTGGAGCGGCTGGAGAGCAATAGCCGCAGTGCGCGATTTTTAAATAAGGCTTCTGGCGAACTCGCAGAATTAAAGGAAATTTCCGAAGAGGAAGCAAGAGAAGAAGTGTTGTCCATGCTGCATGAGGTAATCGATGCCTTCCGGCAGATGGATGAGATTTTAGGTGAGATTAATAAAAAGAATACGCGGTATCAGCGGGCTGCTATTAACCGGGCGCGTTTTTTATTGTCCTCCGGGGAGGATGTGCGCAGCCAGTTAAAGGACATTCTTATTTTTCTGAATGAACGAATTACAGAAAAAAAGCTAGATTATAATGCAGTCTATGAGCTGGAAGAGATGGATCGGCTGATAAAGCTTTTTTCCTGGGAGTATCTGGATATGGATTCTTTGTATGCGCCGGTGGAAGGGAAGAAGGAATTTATACCGGAGGTCATGGAATGCTTTGAGGCGGATGATGGGCTGCGGGAAGAGAAACGCAGGCGGATGGCAGAAAAGCTGGCGCGGATTTTAAGCCCGGATAAAATTAACGCTTATGTGGCTCAGATGTTGGGAGACAAGAGGGTTATGGCGGCGTCTGAGTTCCCTGTCGGCGAAGGGGATACGTTCATCCGGCTGATTTATATCCGTTTGTACGGGCAGCGGAAAAATATGGATTATACGCTGGAATTGAAGGAGAAGACTGTAAAATGCGGATTTGGGTTCCGGGATTTTCTCATACGGCGAAAGGAGGGCAGATAGATAGATGGATTTATTTGAAGGAATGCTGCAAAAAGATAGGGATGAGTTCCGCCGGGTCTGCAATAAACTGATGAGTATTTGTTTTATTGTCAGACGTAATGAAGCGACGAAGAGCGATTTTTATTTCATTCAGCGCTGGAAGACGGTGTTTGGGCGGTATTTGGGTGTGCTGGGATATACGCTGGAAATTAATGAGGAATATGGGGTAATCCAGCTGGTAAACAGGGAGAATTATAATCATTGGAATCTGAGGCTTAATGATTCCGTCATTCTTTTAATCCTGCGGATTTTGTATGATGAGAAGAAGCGGGAGCTTTCTCTGACCGATGTGGTAGTGAATCTGGGAGATATTCAGGAAAAATATATCTCCTTAAAGATCCGTGAAAAACAAATTGATAAAACAACGATGAACAACGCGCTCCGTTTGTTTAAGCGGTTTAATCTGGTGGAACTTCTGGATCGAGATCTGATGCAGGAGGAATCCCGTGTGATTATTTACGATTCTATATTGATGGCAGTGCGTGTAGAGGATATCAAACGGGTGAACGATATGATTGCGCTGTACCGGAAAGGGGGGAAAACGGAAGATGAAGAGGCTGTGCAGGATTCGGCTGATTAACTGGCATCGGTTTGGAAACGAGCTCATTGAGCTGGATGATTCCGTCCTGCTTTCGGGAGAAAACGGGGCGGGCAAGTCTACGCTCCTGGATGCGATTCAATTTGTGGTGACCTGCTCCAAGGTGCATTTTAATAAGGCGGCCCATGAAAAGGGTAAGCGGAATTTAAACAGCTATATGAGGTGCAAAACCGGGCGGGAGGATCGGCCCTATGAGCGTACAGGGGAAATCAGCAGCCATATCGCCCTGGAGTTTTGGGATGAAGCGAGAAAACAGCCCTTTGTAGTGGGGGCGGTGATGGATTCTGCTTCTGAGGAAAAAGAACCGAATGTCGGATGGTACCTAATAGAAAATAAGCGGCTGTCGGATGATTTGTTTTTGCAGGGTAATAAAGTGAAATCTATTTCGGTTTTCCGGGCGACAAACAAAGGGATCAAAACCTTTGCCAATACGCAGACGGAAGCGAAAAAGATGGTGCAGGCGAGATTTGGCCGTCTGGAGGATAAGTTCTTTTCCCTGATTCCTAAGGCTCTTGCTTTTAAGCCGATCCATGATATCAAAGACTTTGTATATTCTTATGTTTTGGATGAGAAGGAAGTTAATATTGACGCTTTAAAAGAAAATGTCCGCAGCTATCAGGATTTGGAGCGTATGCTGCAGGATGTAAAAAAAGGATTGCAAAGCTGGAGGCAATTAACGTAAAAGAAGCCGAGGTGGAAAACGGCCTGCGCCGGGATCGGTATCAGGAATATTATCTGGCACGGGTGGACGTGGAGCTGACACAGGAGGCTGTAAGGGATGCGAAGGCAAAGCGGGACAGTGCGCAGATGCGGGAAAAAGAGCAGAAGCGCAGAGAGGAAGGACTGCAGGAAGCCAGGCGGCAGCGGCAGCAGATTATCACGGATTTGTCGGTGGAGTTAAATACGGATACTGATTATCAGGCGCTGCATGAACTGGAACTGCAGGAAACAGGCTTGAAAGCCCGTCTGGAATCGGATAAAAAAGAAATGACTGTGCTCTGCGGCGCGGTTAAGGCGGCTCTTGCGGATGCAGAACAGCTTTTGCAGATAAAGGATGCGGACGGATGTGTGAAGGAGTATGTTGCTTTTCTGAAAAAGCTGGAGGAATGCGAAAGTCTGGTTGACGTGAGTATGTGTCTGGAAAAAGTTCTTTCCTATAAAAAGGCGATGTATAAGAAGGTGCAGATGAAGCTGGCGGAGACAAAGGTGGAATTGGGTCGCTGCCAGGTGGAGTTGTCCGGGTTAAAAATGCGTATCGAACAATTGGAAAAGAAGCAGCTGACATATCCGGACAGTGTAACACAGTTACGGCAGCGTATTAAGGAACAGCTGCGGCAGGTGGGAAGAAGCTCGGAAGTCCGGGTATTATGTGAGCTTTTGGATATTGGGAATTCCGCCTGGCAGAATGCGGTGGAAGGCTATCTGAACAACCAGCGCTTTTATTTGTTGGTGGAGCCGGAGGATTTTGATCTGGCTCTGAGCGTTTATGACAGGATGCGGGAGAACCGGAAGGCCTATGGTGCGGGTCTGATTAACACGGGAAAGCTGGAAAAATACGATGAAGTTCCGGCAGACTCTCTGGCGGAGGTGGTGACTTCTGCAAACATATGGGCAAAGAGATATGTCAATATGGTTCTGGGCAAGGTGCATATGTGCCAGAAGTATCAGGATTTGAAGCAGTATCCCGTTGCGATTACCAGACAGTGTATGCGTTATCAGAACCATGTGGTCAGCGCCATCAAACCGGAGGTATATGAGACGCCTTATATCGGTACACACGCTTATCTGCGGCAGCTGGAGCAGTGCCGCAGGCAGCAGAAAACCCTTCAGGAGCAGGAGTCTGCCCTGAAGTCGCGGATCGGACAGTTGGATTTTGTGTCAAAGCCGCTGGGGACCGATGCAGATACGGAAGTGAAATACCGCCTGACGGCACTGGAAGAAAAACGGACGCATGAAAAACAGCTTGCAGATTGCAGGGAGTCTATGAAGCAGCTGCATGCGAACCAGACACTGATTCAAAAGAGGCTTCATCTCGAAGAACTGCGGGGAAGCATGGAACAGCTGGATCTTGAGATAAAGGAAGCTGCGATGCGGCAGGGCGGCTGCAGGGAAGAAGCAAAACAGCAGGAAGCGCTTCTGGTTACCCTGACAGCACAGTTGTCCGGGCAGCAGGCGGTGTTGGCCCAGCTGCTTGAAAAGCTTGGCTCCGATACGGCGGAATGCAATAAGGAATATGAAAAGCTGAAAGAGGGAAAGGAGTTACAGCGGTTTAAAGAGAATTTCGAACGTGCGCGCAAGGCTAACTGGACCTTAAAGGAGAAGGCGGAAGGCGAAATGATTACGCTGATGCGGGAATATAAGGTGGCCCATGATTTTGGTGCGGCGGAATCGCTGCAGGGCTATCCGGAGTTTTTGGCGGAATATGACAAGCTGAAAAATTCCAGGCTTTTGGAATATGAGGAAAAGGTCTATAAAGCCAGACAGGCGGCGGAGGATGAGTTCCGGGAACAGTTTTTATCCCGGCTGCAGGAGAATATCAAGCAGGCGCAGAACGAGTTTAAGGAGCTGAACCGCTCGCTGGGGGAGATTCATTTTTCCAGAGAGCAGTATGAATTTTTATATGAACCCAGCAGAAAACTGAAAAAGTTCTATCAGATGATCATGGATGATTTTAACGTCATGCAGGGAGAATCCATTTTCAGCAGCATGTTCAGCCAGAATCATCGGGAGGTCATCGAGGAGCTGTTTGAAAAGCTGGCGCTGGATGATGAAAACAGTGCCAAAACGCTGGAGGAATATACAGACTACCGGACCTATATGGACTACGATATCAAAATTACGGGCGAGGATCAAAGCTATATGCTGTACTCCAAGGTCAGCCGGGAAAAGAGCGGCGGGGAGACCCAGACGCCGTTTTATATCACGGTGGCGGCTTCTTTTATGCAGTTATACCGAAACAGCATCGGTGGGGATGCCATTGGTCTGGTGATGCTGGATGAAGCTTTTAATAATATGGATGACGAGCGGATTTCGGGTGTGCTGGAATTTTTGACCCATTCCAATCTGCAGGTTATCATTGCAGCTCCGCCTGATAAGATCCAGTATATCGGTCCTGCGGTGAAGAAGGTGCTGCTCGTACTTCAGGATGACAAAATGAGTTATGTGGAGGACTTTACACGGGTATGAAGCGGTATGATGAGAAAATATTGAACAGACTGTTGGATACGTATGAAAGCAGCCTTTTGTATACCGGACAGAACCAGAGGAAACAGAGCATTGCTTTTTCGGTAAAAAGGAGCACATTGCCGGAATACTTTGACGAAACCTCCATGCAGTTTGAACTGGTGCATGCCCAGCTTGCGGAAGCGGAGCAAAAGGGATTTGTGCGTCTGATCTGGCAGAAGGGAAAAGCAGGGCACATTTTGGAAAAGTGCCTGCTGCAGACGGGACATGTGGATGAAATATACGCATATCTCCAACGCAGGACCAGAAAGCAAAAGGAAGAGGATGTGCTTTCTGTCTGCCGGGAGTATCGGGGCCGACATCCTGTTCTGGATGCCTTTTTACAGTATGTGGAGCAAAGAATCGGGCAGGGGATGAGTGTGGCGCAGTATGTGGATAGGGATCATCCGCAGGAGTTGGCGGAACGCTGCGGGTTGATTGGGCATATTTTTGAGAATCAAAAGGAGATTTTTTTACGGGAATTTTCCGTGCAGTATCTAAAGGATTCCAAGGCGGCGGAGAAGGAGATTGTCGGGGCAGCAGGCATTATTGCACGGTTTTATCCGGGGGCCGCACTGACGGAGCTGACGGCGGAACAGGTATTGGAGGAATTCAATATTTTTAAGAATCCGTCCTGGGTGATGGTAAAGGGCAGCGGGGCGTTTATGCTGCCCCCAAAAGGGGCGGGCGGACAGGATGCGGCGGATATGTCCGGCTGCCACATTTGCCTTGATACGTTGAAGGGCGGAATCGGTCTGTCCAGTCAGGATATCGGAGCCATATGTTGGGAGGACAACAGGCAGGTCAGACAAATCGTAACAATAGAAAATCTTACTTCATTCCATCGGTGGCAGGAAGAAGATACCCTGGCCATTTATCTGGGCGGCTATCATAATCGTATGAAGCGGCAGTTTCTGCAGGAACTGTATCGGGTATTTCCCAATTGTAAATATGCACATTTCGGAGATTTGGATTGCGGCGGCTTTAAAATCTGGAAGGATTTGTGCCGGAAAACGGGTATTCCTTTCAAAACCCGTTATATGGATCGGGGGACGTATCTGCAGTACTGTAAGAATGGGAAGGATCTTACGGAGCATGACTGCAAAGAGCTGCAAAGAATGATGGAGGAGCCGTTCTTTGAGGGGCAGCGGAAATTGTTTGAAACCATGCTGGAGGTGGGAAAAAAGGTGGAGCAGGAAGGGGTTAAGATTGACACTTTTTAAGAAAGCGTGCATTATCATACCGGGAATAAACCTGGCATTTACTATAATTGTACAACCCCATTATACTTCCAATAGGTGACTGCCAAAATACAGGTACAAAAAAGCTTGCCATGGATCAATATACAGGATATAAATGGTTGGGTTAAAAGGATAGTCCTTCGCCGTAGGGTGAGGGATTTCTTTGATCATACGGACAGGTTAATGTAAAAGATAGGGAGTTATGGACAATTTTTTCAGAGGTATGCCTATGATTGGGCGTCCTGGTTAAGGCTTCGCATAACTAAATAATTTGATGAAAAATAAAATAAAAACTGTTGACAGAATTTGATTTATAGTTTAAAATAAAAACTGTTAACGGAATTGACTTTGAAATTGGGAAATATGGAGGTATGTTATGACTACTATGTTAATGAATTTTTTTGGAGCAAAGAACCCGAAGCCACAAGATGCAGAAAGTATCATGAAATACTTTTTATCGCTGGGCTATACCAGAAATCAAGTAGCAGGTGCTATTGGAAATGCAGTTAAACGAGGATATATTTCTGTTGTAGGAAGGCAATACTGCCGTAGCCGCAATAGGAAGGTTAATGTGTTTGTACGGGAGGGAGAGGAATGAGATATGAAATATGGTTCAAACTGGCAAATGAAGAAAAAGAAAATGAAACTGATTTTACGGAGGCAAAGTACAAAAATGTAATTGAGAATGCGATTACTAATTTCAATAATTCTGGAAATGTTGCAAGAAATAGAAAGCACATTTTTAACCATAGCATTGACGAACATGTTTTAAAAATTTATTTTGAATCAGATGTTGAACTTGAATCTCCGACAAAAAGTTTTAGATTTTTCTCCAAAAATTTGATTGATAATTCTGATGATTTTAGGGCATTAGTTATAGGTGGCCGTTTGTTAAAAGGTGTCTATACCAGTATATATGAAAACGATGGAACAGAACAAAGCAGTATAGATATTTCCGATGAACAAATGATAACGACCCTTATTCATTGGTGTATGGGCAAAGAAGTGCAGAGTGCAGAAGAAAAGAAAAATAAAACAAATACCATTGGAAGAATAAAAGCTTTAATAATGGAATGTGAGAAAATGTCAAAATAGTATTAAAACATTTCAGAGTACAATAAAATAAACACTGCATCCGTTAGAAAGGGGCCTCCAAATGTTTGAAGAAGATTACATTATGCGAACCATAAAAGAAATGGTCCGAGCGCTGCTGA
Source organism: Eisenbergiella sp. OF01-20 (assembly GCF_003478085.1). Lineage (NCBI taxonomy): Bacteria > Bacillati > Bacillota > Clostridia > Lachnospirales > Lachnospiraceae > Eisenbergiella > Eisenbergiella sp. OF01-20. The sequence continues at coordinate 9,472 of NZ_QUES01000039.1, forward strand.
AATTCCTTTTCGGCGTGGACACAGACGCGCCAACGGAGGCCCTTCTGGAGGAGAAGCAAAGCAGGGCTGTCTGGGAAGAGTTAAAAAAAAGTATCGATGACGGAAACATCAATGAGGCCGAGAACGCATTATATTCCTTTATCGATGCAGGTGATAAAGAGGCATTAAAAACCGCCCTCCTGTTTTATTCCTATGTGAACGAAAAAGAGGATGCCTGTCTGGAAAAAAACAACTACACCAGAGAAGAGATCAAAACAGGTTTGCAGGATGTTGCCGCAAGATATGGTCTGGACAGCCTGGCAGACATTTTCTGACCCTGAATACGGGATAAACTCCATAACACCACTGCGCACAAAAAGTCAGGCCCTGTCGATAGTTTCCCTGTATAATGAACGCTGTATGTTACTGTATACACAGCCAAAGCGGATAATACCGGGGAGATGGGGACACATGCAATACGCTTTTACCTGCCCTGGTCTGCGGGCGTGCCGAAGCACGCAGAGGGGAGCGGAAATGGAAAACCGAATGTCAGAGCTTGAAAATTTGGCGGAAACAAAATATAGGAACATTGCCGGCATCAAGGTGGTTAAGAAGGGGCAGTGCATGTACGAAACCTATTTTAACGGGTTTGGCCCTGAAGATACCATCCATGTTATGTCGGTAACAAAAAGTATCCTGTCGGCGCTCACCGGCATTGCCATAGACAGGGGAGATATACAGAGCGCCGACCAGAAAGTCCTGGATTTTTTCCCGGATTACACGCCCAAACGCGGGGAAAAAACCATACAAAAGGTCACGTTAAAGAACCTGCTGACAATGACCGCTCCCTATAAGTACCGATCAGAGCCTTACACAAAGGTGTATACAAGTGCCGACTGGACCCGGGCGGCTCTGGATTTGCTGGGAGGCAGAGCCGGGATTACCGGTGCGTTTCAATATTCCACCGTAGGGATCCAGATTTTGTCGGGAATTTTAGCTAACGCCACGGGAATGCCTGTGAGGGATTTTGCCGCGGAGTATCTTTTTACCCCTCTTGGAATAAAAACGCCGGATAATACGATTCTGCACAATAAAGAAGAGCATTTTGCATTTTTGAAAGAACGGCATCCTTCCGGCTGGGTGGTGGATCCCAAAGGAGTGAACACAGCCGGCTGGGGACTTTGCCTGACGCTTTGTGATATGGTAAAATTCGGGGAATTATATGCAAAGGAAGGCCTGTTCCATGGCAAACGCATTTTATCTTCTTCCTGGATCCGGGAAAGCACCGGGGAAAAAAGCCGGTGGGGGGAACTGCCTTACGGTTATCTGTGGTGGATCATCGATTACAGGGGAAGCCATTGCTATGCGGCCATAGGCGACGGAGGGAATGCTGTTTTTGTCTGTCCGGAAAAGGAACTGGTGGCGGCTGTTGCCTCCTGCTTCGTACAAAGGGCCGAAATCCCGATCCTGGAACTGCTGACCGGGCGGATAGTTCCCATGTTTGTATAAAATCTGTAAGATAGAGAGGAGCCGGAAATTGGATTGGATCAGCGGGATACAGAAAGCCGTGGATTATGTGGAGGACCACATCACGGAAGAACTGGATTATAGTGAAATAGCCGGGCAGGCGTATTCTTCCGGTTTTCATTTCCAGCGGATTTTCAGTATTCTCTGCGGCTATACGCTGGGGGATTATATCCGTATGCGGCGGCTCACTCTTGCGGGAAGCGAACTGGCTGCCACAAATGCCAAAATACTGGATATCGCGGTGAAATATGGCTATGATACCCAGGAAAGCTTCAGCCGGGCTTTCACTCGTTTTCATGGCGTTTCGCCTTCCCAGGCACGCAGCGGAGCCGGTATCAAAGCGTTTTCCCGTCTCTATGTGAAGCTGACATTGGACGGCGGCCATATGACGGACTACCGGATCGTAACGCAGGAGGCATTCCCAATCGTATGTAAAAGGATAAAAAACCCGTCCCGGAAGGAGCTGACCAATGCGGATATCGCCGGTTTCTGGCAGCAGTGCGGGAAGGATGGGACGATTCCTGCGCTGTGCAGATACCTTCCGGAGGAAAACATATTTGGTCAATGCATCGTAGGCGCCAGCTTCGGAAAGGATGCCGGCGACGATAAGTATCCCTATGCCATTGGCGTCTGCTATAACGGGGAACCCGTTTCTGAAAAGGATTTTACTATTGTAGAAATACCTGCTCATACGTATGCGGTATTTCCATGTGCGGGAAAAATGCCGGAGGCGTTTCAACGGTTATACCACCGGGTGAGCAGCGAATTTTTTCCGGCAAGCGAATACCGGCCCTGCGGCGGGACGGACTTTGAAGCGTACCCGTCGCCCGATATCGACGATCCGGGCTATACCTGCGAAATATGGATTGCAGTAGAGAAAAAATAACGGTACAATGAACGTAGCTATGAAGGTACGGAACAGTTACCGGGATCAAGCCAGGCCTTTTGACGGGCCGGGCTTTTTTTATTCCCGCGGGCAACGGTCCAAACGGATGCACTCGTACATCCGCTTAGTGACTGCCGCGAGGGTCAGCGATCTCGCAGTTTGCTGCGGAGTATCTGACTTGAACCCCGTTCGGTATTGGCAGGCTTCATGGCCTTTTGGCCCACTCTGGCCCACCGGTCTTTGGGGTGCAATATTTCAGTGAAAGGATAGAAAAATTGCACCGTGAATTTCCAATAAATGGATAAGACCCTCCATTTCCGGGCATTTTACACCATGCATATTTCCAATAAAAGAAAAGAGTAATGTCCTTGTTTTAACCATATTATCTTACCTATAATGAATCTGCAAACAAAAGTTGCACGATATTCAAGTGTATAGGAGGAAATGGGTTTATGAAGAAAAAAGTAGCAGCAGTATTGCTTGCTGCCGCAATGATGGCGTCGATGACGGCCGGCTGCGGAAATAGCGCATCGGAAACAGCAGGTACAACCGGGGGTACCACGGAATCGGCCGGTACGGCAGATACAACCTCTGCGGCGGCGGTATCCGAAGAGGCAGCAGGGGAAACAGAAGGAATTACCTTCCCGCTTGCGGAAACAAAGAATTTTTCCATGTTATGTATCATTAACGGCGATACCCCCATGGATGAGGTTGATGCTTTCAAATATCTGAATGAACAGAGCAACATTACTTTTGAAGTAAACAGTATTCCGGAAGAGGATGCTTCGGAAAAAGAAGGACTTATTCTTTCCGCAGGGGATTACCCGGATGTTTTCATTTATTCAAGCCTTAAGAAAAATGATATTGACAAGTATGGAGCCGAAGGCGTATTTGTTCCGTTGGAGGATTATATCAGAACCTATGCCCCCAATCTCACAAAATTATTGGATGAAAGAGATCTGTGGGCTTACATAACGGCGCCGGATGGACATGTTTATGAAATGCCTGCCCTGAATACAGGGGCGGAGCTTGAATCCGGTTTCCATGTATGGCTGAATTACCAGTGGCTGGATAATCTGGGATTGTCGGAGCCTAAGAATCTGGATGAGTTTCATGAAGTCCTGACCGCGTTTAAGGAGCAGGATGCCAATGGAAACGGGGATCCCGATGATGAAATCCCTCTTTCCGTACCGGACGGCATGAATTATCTGAAGCAATACCTTCCTTACTTTGGATATTGCCTGGATAACGATACCTGGCTTGCCAATCAGGATGGCAGTCTGGTATACATCCCTACGGATGAAGGCTACAAGGAATTTTTAAGATATTTTACGGATCTTTATAAGGAAGGACTCCTTGATCCGGCAAGCTTTACCCAGAACTATGATCAGATCGCTGCCATGGGAAGCTCCGGCGATGTATTGGGCTGCTTCAGCGCCCTTGCCTCCTTCCAGTTTGCAGGCCGTGACCAGGATGAAGAATACCAGACCCTTACCCCTTTTGAAGGGCAGGCGTATCCCCAGTCCACAGGTATTTTCCATGGCTGTATGTTAATTACCGACGCCTGTGAGGATCCGGCCACACTGGTTGCCTGGGCGGATCAGCTCTATACACAGGAAGGCGGGGAACTGTATTGGCTCGGCGTGGAAGGAAATTCCTATGTTGATAACGGCGACGGAACCTGGTCCTGGAATATTGGCGGGCCTATCGGTGAAGATATTGCAACCGTACGGGAAAAAGGGACATTGAAATACCAAACCGCATTCCCCGGCATCCAGCCTGATTTCTGGTTTACCGGAATCACGGATCCCGATGAATCGTATCTGATTTCCCAGCGTTCCAAAATGCTGGATTATGGTAAAGTCACCCTCCCTGCCATGTCTTATACGGCGGAAGAAACAGAAACCATAGCCTCTTTGAAAGCGGATCTCGACAGCTATATCAATCAGTACGGCGCACAGGTCATTACCGGAGCGCTGGATCTGGATGACAGCTGGGAGAACTATGTATCCACAATGAATACGATGGGAGCATCTGAGTTGTTTGAAATTTACCAGAATGCTTTTAACGCCGCTGAATAAGAATCTGAGAACTGGGAGGACAGCCGTTTCACCGCGGCTTCCTCTTATGTTCAAAAAGGTTTTAATACATGAAAGGGGATGCACAAGCGTGAAAAAATTACCTGCCACAGGCGCGATTACTAAAAATAAAAACCTCCACCCGGAGCTGGTGAGGCCCTTACGTCTCAGGCTCATTGATGATTTTAAAAAGAACTGGATTCTGTATCTGATGATTCTTCCGGTTCTTATATACTTTATCGTTTTTGCATACACCCCCATGAGCGGAGTGGTGTTGGCATTTAAAGACTTTAAAGTGAAACTTGGTATTTTCGGAAGCCCATGGGTGGGGCTTAAATATTTCGAACGTTTTTTTGGAAGCTTTAATTTTGGAATGTTATTGAAAAATACAATTGGAATCAGCCTTTACTCCCTGCTCATTGGGTTTCCGATTCCTATTGTGTTTGCCTTGCTATTGAACTATTTAAGGCTGAAGCATCTGAAGAAAACGCTTCAGATGGTTTCCTACGCCCCTTATTTCATTTCTACGGTGGTAATCTGCGGTATGATCGCTATTTTTATGGATAAGAATACCGGAATCCTGAACCAAATCATTGTGGCATTGGGAGGCGAGTCCCAGGACTTTTTGAGCAAGCCGGAATATTTTAAGAGTATTTATGTATGGAGCGGCGTCTGGCAGAGTATGGGCTACAGTTCCATCATCTATATATCCGCTTTGTCCGGGGTGGATCCTGCTTTGCATGAGGCCGCTATTATGGACGGTGCAACAAAGGTGCAGCGGATTCTGCATATTGATCTTCCGGGGATTAAATCCACCATTATCATGCTCTTTATCCTGCAGATGGGCTCTTTAATGAACGTGGGATTTGAAAAAGTGTTTTTACTGCAGAACGATTTGAATATGAGCGCCTCCGATGTAATCAATACGTATGTATACCGGGTTGGTCTGGTTCAGAACAATTACAGCTATTCCACAGCGGTCGGGCTGTTTAATTCGGTGATTAACATGGCGCTTGTTATTGTGGCTAACCAGGTATCAAAAAAGCTTGCCAATGAAAGTCTGTGGTAAAGGAGCGGGTATGGATAAAAGAAGAACAGCTAAAAAAAGAAGGGTTGACCCTGATAAAATATTTGATATAGTGAATTTACTTATAATGCTTGTCCTGCTGGTGATTTTTGTGTGGCCGCTCTGGTTTGTGCTGATTGCTTCTATCAGCGATCCTTCCGAGGTATGGCAGGGGCATGTAATCCTGTTCCCCCGCGGTATCACGTTGGATGCTTATGAAGAGGTAATCAAGTATAAGACCATCTGGACAGGATATGCCAATACCATTCTTTATACGGTATTGGGGACAGCCATCAACATGGTGCTGACCGTATGCGGCGCGTATCCTCTGTCGAGGAAGGATTTTGTGCCGAAGAAATTTTTCATGATTCTTTTCATGATAACCATGTATTTCAGCGGCGGACTGATTCCCACTTATCTGGTAGTGAATAAGCTGAATCTGATAGATACCGTCTGGGCGATGGTGATTCCCAACGCGGTTTCCGTATTTAATATTATTATCACACGCACTTATTTTATCAACAGCATTCCGGATGAACTGTTGGAAGCGGCCCAGCTGGACGGCGCGAATACGGCCCAATATCTGATGAAGGTGGTTTTGCCGCTTTCCAAACCCATACTGGCGGTTATCACTCTTTTCTATGCCGTGGGGCACTGGAATGATTTTTATTCCGCGCTGATTTATATCAACTCCCAGCAGCTTCTCCCTCTGCAGTCCATTTTGCGGAAGCTGCTGCTGTCCACGCAGATGACGCTGCAGATTACCAGCTCCATGAGCCCGGACGAAATCATGCGGAAAACACAGCTGGCGCAGACGCTGAAATACAGTTCCATCATTGTATCTACGGTTCCGGTGTTATGCCTCTATCCGCTGGTGCAGAAGCATTTTGTCAAAGGAATCATGATCGGTTCCGTGAAAGGGTGAGAGGAAAGAAAAAAGAGGAAAGTCCGGCATTGCCCGATTACGGAAAAAGGAGTATAAAGAAGGTATGGAAAATAAGCATTGGATACAAGGGGATAATGTGTGTGAATCCCCGCTTTTCAGGAGAAGTTTTTATCTGGAGGAGGTACCGGCTTCGGCGAGGCTTGCGGTATGCGGCCTGGGGTATTTTCTGTTGTTTGTGAACGGGGAACGGGTGGGGGATCAGGAGTTTATCCCGGCTGTGACCAATTATTCTTCGGTGCTCGGATGTGATACGACTTATCCGGTATGGGAGGAGCGTTCCGGCTACCGCTGCCTGTATGTGGTCTTTGATTTGCTTCCCTTTTTAAAAACAGGGGAGAATGTCATCGGGATCCAGCTTGGCAACGGCTGGTACCATCAGACGAAGCGGGTGGACGAGGGGAAGTTCATCTTCGGTTTTCCGAAGCTGCGTTATGAATTTACCATGACGTATGGGAACGGGGAAACAGTTTTTCTGGAGAGCGGGCCGGAAACCTTGTGGAAGCCGGGGGAAGTGACGGAACATAATTTATTCTGCGGGGAAAAACTGGATCTGAGGCTGCTGCAGGAGGATTGGTGTACCGGAACGGCTGATTTGACGGGATGGAAGCCGGCACGTCCGGTGCATGCGCCGGAGGCGCTGCTCACGCAGCAGAACTGTCCTGCCGACAGGGTGCTGCGCAGCATTACGCCTGTGCTGCTGGAAACGGACGGCGGCAGAAGCCTGTATGACTGCGGGGAAAATATTGCCGGTTGGGTGTCGATCCGCTGTATGGGAGAAAGCGGAGAGACAGTTTTGGTAAGGTACAGTGAGGAGCTTGACCGGGACGGGCACGGTCTGGATTTCCTGTCGGCAGGGGGAGAGGGGCAGATTCAGGAGGACTGTTATATTGGTAATGGTTCCCCTGTGGTGGTGCATCCTAAGTTCTGCTGGCATGGGTTCCGGTATTTTACGGTAGAGGGGCCGGCAGAGGTGGTATCCGCATCTCTGGTGTGCTCCGATATTGCGGTGACCTCCTCCTTCCGGTGTTCGGATCCTGTTTTAAACTGGCTTTATGAGGCCTATATCAGGACGCAGATCAATAATTTCCATAACGGGATTCCGTCGGACTGTCCGCACCGGGAACGGCTGGGTTATACGGGGGACGGGCAGCTGACATCGGAAACGGCTATGCTGCTGCTGGATACGAAAGCGCTGTATGAGAAATGGTACCAGGATATCCTGGACAGCCAGGGAGCCGACACCGGGCATATCCCCCATACGGCGCCGTTTCTGGGAGGCGGCGGAGGGCCGGGCGGCTGGGGCTGTGCGGTTTATGTGATCCCCTGGAATTATTATCGGATCTATGGGGACACCCGTTTGCTGGAGAAGGGCTATCCGGCCATACTCCGTTGGCTGGATTATATGGACTCCCGGTGCGAAAACGGTCTGGTTACCCGGGAAGAAGAGGGCGGCTGGTGCCTGGGGGAATGGTGCGCACCGGCGGCGGAGCCGGAAATGCTTCCGGCGGCGTTTGTAAATACGTATTATTATATCCGGGGGCTGGAGGAAGCGGGGAAAATCGCACAGCTGCTGCACCGCCCGGAGCCGGAATGGGTACAGGAGCGGATCCGGCTGGCGAAGGACGCCATGGAACGTACCTGGTTTCACCCGGAAACCGGGGCTTTCTGCGAAGGGATCGGGGCGGCGGATGCATTCGCCCTGAATCTGGGGCTGGGAAATGCCAGGACAAAAGAACATCTGGTGGCGAGGTATCAGAATCTCGGAAGGCTGGATACCGGTATATTCGGAACGCCTGTTTTACTGGAACGGCTTTTTAAGGAAGGAGAGGCCGGGCTGGCATTTCAGCTGCTCACGAACCGGGGAGAGGTTTCTTTTGCCCGGATGATGGAAAACGGGGCCACTACCCTATGGGAAACATGGGAGGGGACCCAGTCCCATAACCATCCGATGTTCGGAAGTGTGGTGAAGCTGCTATTCACGGAAATCCTTGGAATCCGGCAGAAGGAAGGCGGCTGCGGGTATACGGAATATTCGGTGGAGCCGGCAGATATCGGTGCTCTTTCCTGGGCAGAAGGGTCTGTCCGGACAAAAGAGGGAACGATTCATGTTGCGTGGAAACGGGACGAAAAGGGAACGCTGCAGATAACGCAGAATGAGAAAAGGAAGGGGAAGTAAAATGGATTTTCCACAACAGTTTATCAGCGCCTCACAGGAGTATGCCGATTACGGGCATCCGGTGCCGGCCCCGTACATCAGGAAGAAATTTACGCTGCTGGCGGAGCCGCAGTCGGCGGAACTGCTCATTACCGGCCTGGGTTTTTACCGGGTGTTCCTGAACGGGACGGAGCTGACCAAATCCATACTCGCGCCGTATATCAGCAATCCCGATGATATTATCTATTATGATCGCTATGATGCCCTCCCTTATTTAGCGAAGGGGGAGAATTGTATAGGCGTCATCCTGGGTAACGGCATGCAGAATGCCTACGGCGGTTTTGTATGGGATTTTGATAAAGCCAGATGGAGAAGCGCCCCCATGACCACCCTGCGTATGGATATGGAGCTTGCGGGCGGCGGGCGCGTTTCCATAGAAAGCGACACTTCCTTTCTGACCCATCCTTCGCCGCTTTTAGAAGAGGAACTGCGAAGCGGGGAGTGTTATGACGCAAGGCTACGTATCGATGACTGGTGCTCCCCCTCCTCACCGGAGGACGGGTGGAGGCCTGTTGTCAAAGTGACGCCGCCCCGGGGAAGCATGCGCCTGTGTAAGGCATCGCCGATACGAATCTATGAAAAACGCAGGGCTGTCTCCATCCTCCCTTATGAAGAAGGTTATCTCTATGATTTCGGGATAGATGCTGCCGGGGTATGTGAGCTGAAAATAAGCGGCAGGCGGGGCCAGAAGGTGCAGATATCCTATGCCGAATGGTATCATGACGGAGTGCTGGAAAAGAAAAACCTGATGTTTCCGGAGTATCCGTCCCCCCATACGGCCAATGTCCAGAACAGCTGCTACGTATGCCGGGGAGACAAAGAAGAGAGCTATATGCCGTTCTTTACCTATTATGGCTTCCGGTATGCCTATGTAACCGGTATCGAAAAGGAACAGGCCGTGCCGGAGCTTCTTGTTTTTCATGTCTGCGGAGGGGATTTCCGGGAAAACGGGAATTTTTCCTGCTCCGACGAGATTGCCAATGAACTGCAGATAATGACGAGACGGGCGAGCATTTCCAACTTTTTCTGGTTCCCCACGGACTGCCCCCACCGGGAAAAAAACGGCTGGACGGGAGATGCGGCCCTGTCTGCGGAGCATATGCTGATGAACCTGACTGTGGAGGATTCCCTGCGGGAATGGCTGCACAGCATAGAAGAAGCCCAGTCGCCGGCGGGCGAATTTCCCGGTATTGTACCCACAGGAGGCTGGGGGGTTGGAACCGGCCCGGCGTGGGATCAGATTATTGCGGAAATCCCGTTTTGCCTGCTGAAGCTCCGGGGGGATTTGGACACCGCAAAAGAGGCGGCGCCGTTCCTTTTCCGGTATCTGTTCTTCCTCTCCGGAATCCGGAATGAAAGAGGGCTGGTGGATACCGGCCTTGGCGATTGGTGTGAGACCGGCAAAAGCGGCGGAGGACAGAAAGCCCCCATTGAGGTTACCGATACCGCCGTCTGTGTCCATCTCCTGGAAGAGGCCAAAATCCTGTTCCGCCGCTTACACAGGGAGCCGGAGTACCGCTATGCGGCTGCTCTCAGGCATGAACTGAAAAAAGCGTTCCGGAAATACCTCATAGATTTTAACACCATGACGGTTGCCGGCAGCTGCCAGACCTCCCAGGCCATGGCCATCCACTACGGCCTGTTTCAAAAAGCGGAACGCCCCCTGGCTTTTTCTCGCCTTCTGGAGATGATTCATCAAAACGGCGATCATATGAATGCTGGGGCACTGGGGCTGCGGATCCTTTTCCATGTCCTTTCCGATTACGGTCAGGCCGACCTTGCTTTTCATATGATTACCAGAAAGGACTATCCGTCCTACGGGAACTGGATCGCCAGGGGAGCCACCTCCTTATGGGAGGATTTTCTGCCGCCCGAGGCGGAGGTACATTCCCAAAATCACCATTTTTTCGGTGATATCAGCAGCTGGTTCATCCAGGCTGTGGCAGGAATCAGACCGAATCCTTACCTGGAGGATGCGGATTACATCGTGGTGGCCCCCCATTTTATCCAGACCCTCACCTATGCCGAAGCATTTTATAAGGCGCCTTCCGGAAGCATTACCGTAAGATGGGAGAGAACGGACGGAATTACCGACAACGCCCCCGGTAAAAAGATTACATTAACCATACAAACCACCGGTTCTCTGATCGGTACCATATGTCTACCCGGCGGCTGGGAGTTTGCGGATGGATTCTGTGAGAAACAATTGCATCCGGGGATCTATACCTGCAAATGCAAGGCCTGTTGTCCGGCTTTACAAACACGGAAATACTGACATATAATCACAGTATGCTATACTTATCTGAGAGGGGCGGGTACATGGGGAAAATCAGGAAATACTTTGAAAAAATCAATTACCATACTTTACTGAAATACTTTTTGTCCTATTTTTTCCTTCTCAGCTTTCTTTTGCTGTGTTTTTTCATCGCATTCAGAAAGCAGCTGCGGACGGCCTATTCCACCACGCGGGATAACAGTATCCAGGAGAAACTCCTCCTGTTTCAGCAAAGCTTTAATAACGATTTGGATCATGTATTCAATATCCATTATAATCTGAGCAATAATCCCAACCTGAAAATGCTGCGCTATTCCCCGGATTCCTCCTGGTACAGCTCCCTGAGTATCAGTGATATGCGTGAATTTGTCAGCGCAAACCCGCTTGTTTCAGATATTATATACATACAGAATAACGGCGGCAATATACTTGCCTGCAAAAATTATGTTTACCAGTCCAAGGGGGAGTATTATCTTTCCATCAATCAGAAAACACTGAAAATCCCGGTGGGAAAATACGGGCATGATAACAAGAATTCCATCATTTATGTAAAAAACCGGGATCTTTCCCTGCTGCTGCTGTTCCCGAATGTTGCGAGTAAAAAATATGAGCTGTTTTATGTGATGGATTCGGATGAAATTCTTACGAGGTTTAATAATATGCTATCGGAAGAAATTTCCGGGGTATATCTTTCGGACGGGGAAAACAACATGATTTCCGCAGGCAATGGGACAGGCAGATTCCCAGGTGAACAGCGCGCCGTACCGGCTGCGGGGCAGATCAATTCGTTCGGACTGCAGAAAAATGATGAAGGGGATGAAATCATCTATACACTTCCGCTGCATTCCAATTTGTATCTGACCGTATATTTTTCCAAGGATATCCTGCTGCAGTATGCGAGCAAGGCATTTCTTACGATGTATCTGGTATTTGCCGCCGCCGGATGTGTGGGCCTGGTGCTGATTCTGTTCGGGATGAAGCTCACCTATTCCCCTCTGCACCGGTTAAGCAAGAAATTTATCGGGACCAAAAAGGATAACAGGGGATTGGTGTCACAGCTGGATTCCGCTTTTTCATCGGCTTTGGAAGAACAAAAGAAGCTGCAGGAAAAGATCGATAAGTATCATAGTATTATGAAGGAATCCGTTCTTGACACCATTGTAAATGAAAATGGAGAAGAGATAACATCGGAAAATATGGACAGGCTTTTTAACGGGGAACCCGGCAGTCTTATGTTTGTGATCAAAATATCCGCCCCGGAGGAGGGGGAAGGGATGGCATCGGTAACCAGAAGCTTCCAGAACTTTTTCCTCCGCGCTTTTCCGAATAACGATTCCTTCTGTATCCGGCTGGAGATAACCGCGGAATACTGTTCGTATCTGATTTATTATGGGGGACAGGATCAGGATAAAGTAAATGTCCTGAAATTCCTTTTGAATGATTATTATAAGGATACCGGCTGCAGAATCGCGTTGAGCAACGGTTCTTCCTCCCCTCTGGATATCCCGGATCTGTACGCAAATGCCATGCAGGCCGGAAACGGCAGGGATTCCTGCGGTATGGTTTTTTATGATGAAATGGATACACATAACGACAGCGCCTATAAATACCCCTATGAGGAATTGGGCAGCTTCGCGTCCCTGCTGAGCCAGCTGAAATTCGGGGAAGCCAGGGACAGCGTCACGAACTTTTTCCGGACGCTGGATCAGTCGGATTTTCCCGCGTTTTATTCCAGAAGTGTGCTGACGGAGGTGCTGACCACGATCATAACCTCCATGAACCAGCAGAATATCAGGTTTTCCGCCTATAACAACATCTATTTCGAGGTGCTTTATTATATCAGAAGCTTTTCCTATGCGGAGAAAAGCGGGGATATCCAGAGTCATTTTATATTGCTGCTGACCCTTTTTGAGGACGAATTAGCAAACCTGACGATCAAAAGCAATGAATTGCTGGATTTTATTAACCAATCCTATACCTCGTCGGAATTATCCATCGCTATGATGGCAGAGAAGTTCCATGTCAGCATAGCATACATGAGCTATCTGTGTAAAAAATATTTTAATGAAAATTTTTCGGAATACCTCTGGAATCTGCGTATGGCAAAAGCAAAGGAGCTGCTGCGCAGCACTTCCAAGCCCATTGAAGAGATCTGTCTGGATGTGGGATATGAAAATGTCTCCAGTTTCCGCAGAAAATTTAAAAAAGAACTGGGGGTGACACCTTCCCAGTACAGAAACGGGGCTGTCCCGGAAAAAGAGAAAGGCCGGACATGAAAACGTTAGAAGAAGAGTGGAGATTTATTTTAAAGGAAGCCGTTGAAAAGGAAGAGACCGCGGGAATCAGCCTGCTTTTTCTGAAAGAGGGGAAAGAGGTCTGCTTTATCGGCGAGGGCTATGCCGACAGGGAAAAGAAGATTAAAGTTGACAGGGGCACGATATTCCGTTTATACTCAATGACGAAGCCGGTGACTGCCGCAGCCGCCATGATCCTTGCGGAGGACGGCGAACTGGAGCTTGACGCACCTGTGGGGGAATATCTGCCATCCTTCCGCAATTCCGGGGTATGGTGCGGGAACATTACAGAGCCGGCTGCCAGGCCGATCCTGATTTCCGATCTTCTGACCATGACCTCCGGATTGTCCTATGGGGATGATGATACGGTGACCGAGCTGGCAACCAGGAAGCTGCTGGCGGAGGCGGAGGCCAGCCTGGAGCTGGAAAATCCCATGACCACCCTGGAATTTGCGGAGCGGGCAGGAGAAATCCCTTTGCTTTTTCATCCGGGTACGTCCTGGAAATATGGGATTTCCGCGGATATATTGGGGGCAGTCATTGAAAAAGCCTCCGGCAGGACCTTTGGGGAGTTCTTGGAAGAGAGATTATTTGCGCCTCTGGGAATGAAGGATACGGGATTCTTTGTCCCACAAGAGAAGCGTTCCCGGCTGGCAAAGGCCTATGACAGGACGGAGGACAAGATCCTGTTTCCCTATGAAGGCAGTTTTCTGGGAATACGCAACCATATGGACAGACCCGCCGCCTATGAATCCGGGGGTGCGGGGCTGGTATCCACAGCGGAAGATTATGCGAAGTTCGCCCGGATGCTTCTGGACCGGGGGAGCTTGGGGGAAACAAGGATCCTGAAGCCGGAATCCGTGGAACAGATGGGGAAGGTGGGATTAACCCCGCAGCAGAGGGCCGCTTTTGAGAAATGGTTCGGGCAGAGGGGATATGACTACGGCTGGCTCATGCGGGTTCTGCGGGAACCGTCCATGGCCGTTACGCCCGGCCTTAAAGGAGAATACTGCTGGGACGGCTGGCTGGGCTGCTGTTTCCTGAATTATCCCAGGGAAAAGATGACGCTGCTGATCATGCAGCAGCAGAAAAACGGAGGGGATGCGGTAAGCCGGATCAAAGAGGCGCTCGTACGGCATCAGAACGGTGCCGCAGGAACGGGGAAGGTATGGAACCATTACCAGGGAAAATAACGGTTCCGACTTGTCAGGGCCGTTACACGTAAAAAGAAGAGGAGAGGAATTATGTTTTTTGAAGAGGAGAAATTCGGGCAGCGTGCCCGGGAGCTGGAAAGCCGGCGGTGGGCCGGGATGCAATCTATTGACTGGTTTTATACCAGGGAGGGAGAGCTTTCCTGCGGGGAAGTATACACGAATTGCCCGGATCCTTTTGCCGGTGACAAAATCTGCCTGGGGGAGGAGTTCGTGGGCCGTGACCGCTATCTTTGGCTGGAAAGGGAAATACACGTCCCGGAAGAAAAAGACGGCTGCAAAGTCATGGGATATTTTAACTTCGGAAAAACGGGCGGCGGCGGAAACAGCGGTTTTGAAGCCCTTTTGTACATAAACGGGCAGCCTTGCCAGGGCGTGGATACCAACCACAGGGAGGTGGTTTTGACCCCTTTTGCGGGACAGACGATCCGGATGACCTTCCTGCTCTGGTCGGGCCTGGAAGGCGGCGGCCCCATCCGTCCGCAGTACCACCGCATTGCGGAGGCGGGAATCGGATACCTGGACGAAAAACTGGATGCCCTTTATTATCAGGTATCCGCTGTTGCGGGGAGTCTGGCTTATCTTGCATCCGACAGTCTGGAACGGACAGAACTGGTAAGCGTGTTGGATCGGACCCTTTCCTATCTGGACTGGGATGCGGACAGGCTTCCGGAAACCGGGGCGCAGGCGCTTGACTTCCTGCAGGCAGCCCTTGACGATATGCCCAAAAACAGCGGGGTTACCGTTTATGCCACAGGGCATACCCACATTGATGTGTCATGGTTGTGGCGGTTAAAGCATACCCGTGAGAAGGCGCAGCGCTCTTTTTCCACCGTCCTGCGGCTGATGGAGGAATACCCGGAATATCATTTCCTGCAGACACAGCCTCAGTTATATAAGTTCCTGAAAAAAGACAGCCCTGTGCTGTACGAAGGGATTAAGCAGCGTGTGAAGGAAGGACGCTGGGAAGCGGACGGCGGTATGTGGCTGGAAGCGGACTGCAACGTGACCTCCGGTGAGAGCCTCGCCCGCCAGTTTTTATATGGTATCCGTTTTATAGAAGAGGAGTTCGGCACAAAATCCCATTTCCTGTGGCTGCCCGATGTGTTCGGCTACAGCTGGGCACTGCCTCAGATCATGAAGCTATGCGGCCTGGATACCTTTATGACCACCAAAATCAGCTGGAACCAGTATAACACGGTTCCCAACGACTTGTTCCGGTGGCGCGGGATAGACGGTACCGAAATGCTGACTTATTTTGTGGATGTCCCGGCCCCCGGCATGTCGGTTACGGGAAGAGGCTCCACGTATAACGGGGAAATTACGCCGGAAACCATTATCGGTACCTGGCGGAAATTTAAAAATAAGGATTTGAGCCATGAGGTCCTCATTTCTTACGGGCATGGGGACGGAGGCGGCGGCACCACCAGAAGCATGATTGAGAATATCCGGGCGATTAACCGTGTTCCCGGCATGCCCCATATCAAGACGGCGAATGCACAGGAATTTTTTGAAAAAATCCATCAAAATGTGGAACAGACGGATCGTTATGTGCCTCTTTGGGACGGAGAACTGTATCTGGAATATCACCGCGGGACCTATACCTCCCAGGCCCGCAACAAGCGCAATAACCGGAAGCTGGAAAATGCCATGGGCCAGCTGGAATGGCTTTCCGTGCTTTCCAGCCTTGCCGGCGGGGCATACCGGGCCAAGCGGATGCATGACTGCTGGGAAACCATTCTGCGGGATCAGTTCCACGACATCATTCCCGGTTCCTCCATCCATGAGGTGTATGAGGATACCGCCAGGGAATACGAAACGCTGTGGAGCGAAGTGGGAGATATGCAGAACGAAGCCGTTGGGGTATTATGTGATACGGCCAAAGACAGCTGGAGCCTGATGCGGTTTGCGGATATCGGCTGCAGGGAAGCGGTTCTGGTGACGGAAAACAGGGATGGTATCTTTACCGACGGGGACGCAAATGTCCTTCCGGCCCAGAAGGTTTCCGGTGGCTGGCTGGTGGAAAAGGAGATCGAGCCTTTATCCGCCTGCGTGCTCCGGTTTACCCAGGGAACTCCCCAGGCTGCGGAAAGCCCGTTTGCCCTGGATTTGGAAAAACGCTGTCTGGACACGCCCTATTACCGGATCGAATGGGAAGAAGGCGGCGCCTTCACCAGTCTGTGGGATAAGGAAAACAGCAGGCAGGTATTAAAAGGCAAAGGAAATGTGCTGCGTATTTATGAAGATAAGCCCATGAATTATGACGCCTGGGACATTGATATTTTCTATGGGCAGAAATCGGAGGATATCCCCGCCTGTGATATCCGCTGCCTGGAGGACGGGCCGCTGCGTATGACACTGCGTTTTGTTTACCGCTACCGTGCGTCCGAAATCACACAGGATCTCCTCGTGTATGCCGATAACCGCCGGATTGATTTTTCCACAAAGGTTGACTGGCACGAGGATCACCGCCTGTTAAAGACGCTTTTTGAAGTGGATATCCGCGCCACAAAGGCATCCTATGATATCCAGTTCGGTTTTGTGGAACGGCCTGTTCATTGGAATACCAGCTGGGACTGGGCACGGTTTGAGGTCTGCGGGCATAAGTGGGCGGACCTGTCCGAGAGCAATTACGGCGTGAGCCTGCTCAATGACTGCAAATACGGCTATGGAATCAAAGATAATGTGATGGGGCTTTCCCTGTTAAAGAGCGCAAAATCCCCGGATACGGAGGCGGATATGGGCGAACATTTCTTTACTTATGCCCTTCTGCCTCATGAAGGCGGTCTGGGAGAGGAAACCTTTACCCAGGGCATCCTCCTGAACCAGCCGGCATTGTGTATCCCCGGCGCCGTAAAAGAGCAGGTGGGCCGGTTCCTGAAGAAGGACTGTGATGCCGTAAAAATCGATGCGGTCAAGCTGGCGGAGGATGGGGACGGATTTGTGGTACATATGCATGAGTGCACCGGCGGAAGGGCTTCGGCTGTGCTTACATCCGATTATGCCATCCGGGCATATGCCCCCTGTAACCTGCTGGAGGAATATGACGGAAAGACGGAAGCGGATACCATTCGTGCCGATTTCGGGCCTTTCGAAATCAAGTGCTATCGTATTTGGATGTAATCGGGCCGAATAGCCCGGTTTGTGAGACAGGACAGAACAGCCGGAAAAGCGGCGGTGCTGTCCTGTCTTTTTCCTGTAAAGATTACGGAAGAACGGATCTGCGGATGAATTCGCTGGGAGATATCCCCAATACTCTTTTAAATGCACGGCGGAAAGATACATCACTACAATACCCGGTTTTTTCTGAAATGGATTTTATCGTCAGCTCCTTTTGGGAAAGCATAGCACAGGCAGCCTCAATTCTTACTTTTTCAAGATAAGACGAAAAGGAGCTTCCCAATTCCTGAAAAAATTTGGCTGCGGTGGTTTCATTGATTCCCAGGTCTGCGCACATATATTGCAGATTAAGATTGCTGTTAGCATAATTAAGCTGCATATATTCCAGGATGGAATACCTGATTTTTTCAGAATCGGATTTTGCAGTGTTATTGTTATGTGTCTGAATGGCTTCCCCTAACTGCAGAAGAAGAGTGCGCAGGGAATCAAAGGAATTTACCCGGTTGATTTCAGAAAAAATTCTGCTGATGAGTTTATCACTCTGGTAGAGAGTAAGATCACGTTGTATACTTTTTTGTATTGCATTAATCAAATCTTGCTTCATTCCTTCCGATAAAAGTAAACGATCAAAATTTTCCGTATAGAGTTCCTGTAAAAATTCACCAAGTTTTTCAGCCGTTCCGTGTTTGATTAGCTGTATCAGACGGATTTCATGATCGATGGTATAGCAGTAGATTTGCTGATAAGGAGGAAGGTCTTCCGGAGTATATACGTGGACATCGCTTTTTTTAATCACATTCTGTGCCAGCTTTTTACACTGCTCATAGCTTTGATGGACATTCTGATAGCAGCGCATGGGTTCGCTGAGGAAGAAATCAATATGACAGTTGGTTTCTTCAAGAAGCCTGGTACTCAGACTTGTCAGGATTTCTTTTGTGTAGATAAGGAAGGTGCTGTCTGCCAGCTTCTTTTTGTGCACCGCAAGAAAAATCATATTGCTTTCATCAATTGAAAAAGGATATATCTCCCCATACCAGGCTTCCTTCAGATGGCCGGCCATCACCTGCCCGGAAAGGGTAAGCGTACTTTTCAGATTATGTATGTGAAGATATCCGGTAACATAAAGATTGTCTTCCAACTGGATGGAACTGTGCAGCAGCTTTTCTTGGAAGGATGCGGAAAGCGTATTTTCGCCGAGAAAGAGCATACGCAGTATTTCATTATCGTAGGATTCCTGAAAAGAGCTGCTGCGGTCGATAAGAGTGGAAACGGCATTTTCCAGAAACATAAACTGATCGGTGGAATCAAAATATCCATATTCATAGAGGGAAGTCAGTGCCTCTGCTATTTTTTTCAAAGGCCTGGACTGGTGTCGGGTAAGCAGATAACAGGTCAGAAGCCCGACGATCATGACGGCAACAGTTGCGATCATGATTGTGTGACGCATGGAAGTCAGGTCTTCAAGTATAATTGACTGGGGGATCATGGAATAGTAAGTCCAGCCGTTCAAGTCGGAACGGATACGATTTACCTGGTGGCCTTCAAAGGAAAAACTGCCGTCCTTCGCCGTCTGTCCTGCCTGTATGATGGAGGAGAGGTTTTCATTGGTAAGCTGATAGGAATCCGTTCCCTGGAAGTAAGAAATCAGTTGGTTATCTTCAGTAAGGATAAAGGAAGTCCCATAACCATTTACCGTAATATCCTTCAGCAAATTTGTAAAGAACTGGTTGGACAGTTTTATCAGGATGACGGAGGAATAATATTCCTGATAAAAATTGTTCAGATTCAGAAGATAATATACGTTCTGAATATAAGGCGTTGAGGAAGGCAGGAAGAGAAATTCCTCATAAAAATGGCGGCCTTGAAGATATTGGTGGAAGTCGGAGTAGTTCATGTCCATTTCCTCCCAGAATTCTTTCTTGTCCGTATAACGCATTGCATTATTGGATCCTAACAGAAAACAGCAGGAAGGTTTTCCAAAATATATTCGGATCGTATCCAGCGTGGAATTAATGACTTCATATTTGGGTATGCTTCGGCTGACCTTATAGGCTGTAATAATGCTTCCCTGTGAATCAGCCTGTGCCCATTCCTGATGGAACCTGATTATATTTTCGTTGGTTTTCAGGGTGAGCGGGATAGATTTTAATTCCTGAAGGCGGATGTCGGATATATTGCAGGCCTGTTTCAGATTGTTTTTGATATGTTCACTGCATTGAGCATAGATAATGCGGCTGGCAGTGGAATAGGTAAAAAAAGCCAGAAACAGAGGGATAAAAAAGATAAGAAGATAGGACAGGAAATACTTCAGGAAAAAACTGATTTTTTTATCGGTTGCATTCTTTCTTTTCCATGTTTTCATTTTGTCCGCCTTTGATTACTTATTTACCTGTTAATTCCGCTTCCTTTATGAATTTTATCATAAGGTATGGCCTTGTACAAATAATGTATGGTTAATGTTTGCTTTTGCAGGAAAGTGTATGCTTCAAAGTTTGGGCAAAAAGCATATAAAGTTTGCGTATAACGAATATTGTTTGTTTAATTTATCTGGTATATGGATTATGATTGCCTTAGTCAAGCGGCCGCTTGCTTCAACTTGTCTTAAGGAAGGAGGGATTCCAACTGGGGAGAAAACAGAAGCTTTCTAAAAACTGGGATTTATATGTAATGCTGATATTCCCTGTGGCCTACATTATTATTTTTAAGTATATTCCTATGTACGGAGCGCAGATGGCATTCCGTGATTACAATGTATTTAAGGGAATGTATGACAGTCCATGGGTTGGACTGAAATATTTCAATCAATTTTTTAACTCCAGTGAGCTTCCGAAGCTTCTTGGAAATACCTTATCCATCAGCATTTACAGTTTATTTGCAGGAATGATTTTTCCGATCGTTCTGGCTCTGGTCCTGAACTATTTAAGGCATCTAAAATTTAAAAAGGTGGTACAGACCATTACCTATGCACCATATTTTATTTCCACAACGGTTATGGTCAGCATCCTGCTTAATTTCCTTGCCATAGATTTCGGGCCGGTAAACAGTTTGCTTCGTTCCATGGGCTTTGCGCAGGTGGATTTTCTGGCAGATCCGAATAAGTTCGCACATGTATATGTGTGGTCCGGGATCTGGCAGTACACCGGATATAATGCAATTATTTATATTGCAACCTTGTCAGGAGTGGATCCTACTTTGCATGAAGCAGCTGTCGTGGACGGGGCCAATAAGTTCAGGAGAGTATGGCATATTGATCTGCCAAGTATCAAGTCAACTATCATTATTTTAATGATAATGAATATGGGATCTGTCCTGACAACAGGATTTGAAAAGATCTACCTGATGCAGAATGATTTGAATATCAGGGCGTCAGAGGTTATTGATACTTATGTGTATAAGATTGGACTCGCCTCTCCCATTGCCAATTATTCTTATCCGACAGCGATCGGACTGTTCCAGTCATTGGTGGGGATGATTCTCATCATCAGCGCAAATGTGCTTGCAAGGAAGGTGGGTGAAGAATCTCTATGGTAAAAGTAAGGACGGGCAGGCCGGCGAAGAACAGCCGGATCAAAAGCAAAGGAATCGATCTTGTATTTGATATTCTGGTATATGTGATTGCCTTACTGGCATTGATTATTGTAGCCTTCCCGCTTATGAATGTAATTTCCTGTTCTTTCAGTTCGGGGAAAATGGTTCAAACCGGCCAGGTAGGTATTTTCCCTAAGGAGTTCAACCTGGAGGCATATGAGATGGTATATGGTTACAGCGATATCTGGGTAGGTTACCGGAATACCATATATTATACCTTTGTGGGGACGTTTTTGAACGTTGTCTTTACCATATTGATGGCATATCCGCTTTCCAGAAGGGATTTAAAAGGCAGAGGGGCGGTAATGAAGCTTCTGGTATTCACGATGATGTTTTCCGGAGGCCTGATTCCCAATTATATGCTGGTAAAGAACCTTCACTTAATTAATACGGCCTGGTCGTTATGGCTTCCCGGATTAATCAGCGTATATAACGTAATTGTAATGAAGACATTTTTTCAGTCCACGATACCTGACGAATTGCTGGAAGCTGCCCAGATTGACGGGTGTACCAACCGCAGATTCCTGTGGTCGGTAGTCCTGCCGCTGTCGAAAACAATCCTGGCCGTCATGATTTTGCTGTATGCAATCGGCCATTGGAATAACTATTTCAGCGCTATGCTTTATCTGAATGAGGAGAAGAAATACCCCTTGCAGATTTTTCTGAGAGATATCCTGATTTCCTCTCAGATTGATATGACGTCATTGTCGGGTACCGGAGTGCAGGAAATGATGAAGCGTCTGGAAATGCAGATTCTTATGAAATATGCACTGATAGTGGTTTCTTCCGTTCCGGTATTTATTATGTACCCTTTTGTCCAGAAATACCTGGTAAAGGGTGTCATGATCGGTTCTGTCAAAGGATAAAGATAAGGTAACTGCAAAGGGACTTTACCGTTATAAGATAATTATAGGAAGGAAAAGAATATATGAAAAAGAAGTTATGTTCTGTT
Organism: Eisenbergiella sp. OF01-20; assembly: GCF_003478085.1. Lineage (NCBI taxonomy): Bacteria > Bacillati > Bacillota > Clostridia > Lachnospirales > Lachnospiraceae > Eisenbergiella > Eisenbergiella sp. OF01-20. The sequence continues at coordinate 31,609 of NZ_QUES01000039.1, forward strand.
CTGTGTATCATATGTGCATCTATTGTTGTCCTCTCCGGATGCGGGAACAAAGCGGTAAATGAGGCGGCAGCTACAAGTCAGGACACCGCAGAGGTATCCGTAAAAACGGATGGGCCTGTGAGTCCTGAAGGGACATTTCCCATTGTAGAGGAATCTGTCGAATTAACCGTTATGGTTCCGGGCAATCCGAACGTGATGGATATCACTACGAATGATTTTACCAAATGGTGGGAAGAACAGACAAATGTTAAGATCAACTGGGTGGTTGCACCTCTTGAGAGTCTGGCCGATAAGGTAAATATTTCCCTCTCAAGCGGAGATATGCCTGATATTTATTTAAACTGCAATATTACCCAGACACAGCAGCAGGTATACGGGACGCAGGGGGCATTTCTTCCCCTGAATGATTATATTGCGCAGTACGGCGCGGTATATCAGGATATTGCCTCCAAGGTTCCGGGCCTGAATGATGTTATGACGATGAGCGACGGCAATATCTATGCGCTCCCTTTTATTGAGAAATGTGTGCACTGTGAAGATTCCAGCAAAATGTGGGTGAACAAGAAATGGCTGGATAACCTTGGATTGGAAGTCCCCGCGACAGTGGAAGAATTTGAAGCCATGCTGGTAGCTTTTAAGGAGAAGGATCCAAACGGTAATGGTATTGCCGATGAGATTCCCATGCTTACCTTTGACGGAGGATGGCATTCGGATCCTCTTTCAGGCTGGCTGACGAATCCTTTTGTTTATACGGCGCCTGATAATAATTTTGTTTATTTAGAAGATGGGACCGTAGAGTTTTCATACATGCAGGATGGTTGGAAAAATGCAATGAAGTGGCTGAATTCCCTTTATGAGCAGGGTTTGTATTATGACCAAAGTCTGATTATCAACATGGATCAGGCAAGGCAGGTTGCCGCCTCGGGGGACAGCGGTTCTCTGGTAGGATGTTTCCCCTGCGGTACGCCTAATACAGTGCCTGGCGACGATGCCTCTTTATGGAGCGATTATGTGGCGCTGTCTCCGATCGAAGGAGAAGGGGGCAGAGTGTCTACCTGGATGCCCTATAACCAGATTAACCCCACTGCATTTGTGATTACTGCAGCCTGCGAAAATCCTGAAGCAGCTTTCCGTTGGGGAGTTGAGCTGTATAACAGAGATCTTTGCTTTAGGAAGAGCTTTGGGGAAGAGGGTGTGAGCTGGGAAAAAATCGTTCCCGGTGAAGGGGATATTCCCGCGGATGCTGTGGATCTCAATTCCGGCACCGCTTCCGAGGTTTCCGTATTCATTGACGGAGTTAACTGGAATGATGAACAGAATTACTGCTGGAGGGCTATTGGCTTAAGATGTGACACACCGGATGCCCCGGAATACCGTTATGGTCAGTATCAGACCGGCGATTATGATACGAATATGGAGTATCGGCTCGGCTTTGATACAAGAGATTATATGCAGGCGTATCATCCTGATATGAGCGTTTGCCTGCCCCCTCTGGTATATGACGAGGCACAGGCGACAGAGCTGGCAAATTCAGAGAGCGTTGTGCTGTCTTATGTGAGAGAAATGGCAGCCAGCTTTATCACAGGCGCGCTGGATGTTGATGCGCAGTGGGATGCTTATCTGAAAGAGCTGGAAGTAAAGGGCGCAGGAAATATGAAGTCCATTTATCAGGCGGCTTATGATGCGAAGTATAAATAACAGCTTTCTTCCCGTTGGGGAATGGTAATAGCTGGTAAAAAACATCCGGTTGATATTTCAGCCGGATGTTTTTAAAAAGCTTGATACCACATTACTTGCAGCGGGGCTTTGATTGAGAGAAAAGATATGAAGAGAGGGATATACATAGTTTGCATTCTGCTTTTGCTTTTGTATGTATTGATGGGAGGTAAAGAAGAGGCCTCAGCTTCTTTGGATGAGACTTCCATTTATTTTTTCCATGATACAGCCTGTGGGTCATGTGATGGGACAGAAGATTTCCTTGCTGTTGTTTCAGAACAGATAAGCGGATATAAAGAGGTGTTCCCATACCGGCTAGTGATGTATAATGTGTTTAAGAGTGAGGAACGGGATTCGGCCCAGGGAATTCTGGCAGAGTATGGCCTGAGTATGGAGGAGGCATCTTTCCCAATGCTGTTAATTGACGGAAAGGTATATGAGGGGGTGGGGGAAATAGAGGCAAACCTGAAAAGGGAATATCTCTCAAGCGTGGGATCCGGTGCGGTTTATTTTTACCGGGAGGATTGCCAAGAATGTATTGCCCTCAAAAGCTTTCTGGATGGCATGCCCAGGACAGTGGTGGTGGACGGTGTGGAAATGCCGTTTCATCTGACACGCCTCAACTCACGAGAAGGGGATAATGGAAAACGGATCTGGATTATGTTTGAAAAATACGGGGTTCCGGAAGAGGAGCAGATAGTTCCTGTTGTTTTCCTGCGGGATCGTTATCTTGCAGGAGGTGAAAAAATAAAGAGATATTTTATGGAATATCTGGAACAGGGTTATGGATTGGGAAAGGTGGAAATTAAGTAATGATTGAACGTTTTCGTTTTTATGATGAAAGAGACTGGTTTTTGCAGAAACGCTTCGGTCTGTTTATCCATTGGGGGCTTTACAGCATTCCGGCCTGGCATGAACAGATCCTGTGGCGGGGAAGGATGCCGAGAAAAGAATATGAGCCGTTGATGCATGAATTCAATCCGGTTAAATTTGACCCGGATGAATGGCTGGATCTTGCTGAAAGCGTGGGAATGGAGTATATTTGTTTTACTACAAAACACCATGATGGTTTCTGTATGTGGGATACCCGGTACACGGATTATAATATTATGAATACACCGTATGGGAAGGATGTCCTGCGGATGCTTGTCGATTCCTGTCACCGGCATAACATGGTGATGGGGGTATATTATTCCATCCCCGACTGGCATCACAAAAACTATCCGAATCAGGGACGGCATCATGAGATGTTCGGGCCGCGCGCGGGGGATGATCCGGATCTGCGTACCTATTTTACATATATGGAAAACCAGGTGGAGGAGCTGTGCACAAAGTACGGGGAGATTGGACAGCTTTTCTGGGATATTAATGTGTGCGGGTACAATAATACCGCATTTAACGATCATCTGCGAAGACTCCAGCCGGGCATGGTGATAAACAACCGCGGGCCGGAAAACTGGGATTTCCAGACCCCGGAGCGGGGTATCCCTGAGGGGATGGAATTTCCGCGCCGGACAGAAGCGGTGCAGTCCCTCGGCAGGGAAAGCTGGGGATATAAAACGGATGAAGATTATTACAGCTATAAGCACTTGATCCGCAGCATTGACCGTGTCATGGCCATGGGAGGGAATTATCAGCTCAACATCGGCCCGCGTGCAGACGGTTCTCTTGATCCCAGGGATGTGGCTTCGCTGAAACGGATCGGAGACTGGTACAGGCGTGTGAAAGAGGCGTTTTCAGATGCAGTTCCTGCAACCACGATGATAACGGATTATATATCCAATATGCGTGATCCCATGCTTCTGACCCGCCGCGGGAATACGATTTATGTTCATCTGCCGGACGATCCGGAAACGGATGGGATTGTGGTCAAGCCCTTCGACGTGCTGCCGGTACGCGCCACTCTTCTGAATAATGGGATGCCGCTTGAGACATCGGTGGATATGCCTGCTTCTTTGCATCGGGAGGGGCGCAGATATCTCAGAATCAGGGGATTGCCGGTGAATGAAATCACAGATGAAACGATGGTTATCAAGCTGGAATTTGATCAATCGTTATGTGAATAAAGGGGGGATGTTCTATGATTATCTATTATCGTGTCCATGACTATTCTCCGGTCAAAGAGTATGACACACCGGCCACGGTGGAATACGGAGTACAGATTTTGGAACAGGCACTAAGGGAACGGCAGATACCGGTGTATCTGGACTGGGTGGATCACTGCCCGTTTAGCGCCGAAACACTTTGTATCTGTGTCCGGACCAGGCCGCAGAAAGGGGTATCTGCGGAAAGCTTTGCAATCCGCAGGGAAAATAACAGGATCTGCCTGGATGGTGGCGGGGATGCGGGTACGATGTACGGCCTGTTTGAACTGGCTGAGGCAGTCCGTTATCATGGAGTGGAACAGATACCGGAGGGAAACTGGTCGCCTTTTTTGGAAAAGAGGGGAGTGAAGTTTAATTTACCTTTTCAGACATATGCGGAGGGCGATCCCTTCATAAAGAACAGGGAAACGGTAAAAAAGTTTGCGTTTTGGAGGGACTATATCGATTTTCTTGCCAGGAACCGTTATAACTGTTTAAGTCTATGGTCGGAGAATCCGTTTGAAATGATGCTTGAGCTGTCAAAGTATCCTGAGGCATCCGGTGTGCCTGCCGAAGATCGGCGGCGGAACAGGGAATTATTCACAAAGATATTGGCGCATGCCAGGGCACGCGGCATTCAGACATATATGATTACCTGGAATGTGCGCATTTCTCCGGGGATTGCAAAGGGACTCGGCCTTCCTTGGGAGCTGGGAGCACGTGATTGGGATCCGCGCAGTATAGGTTTGCGCCAACATGCGGAGGTTATCAAAGATTATTTCCGCGAAGCAATTAAAACAATGATTTATACATTCCCTGATCTGACGGGGCTTGGCACCTCCAACAGCGAAGAAATGGTGGGGACGGCGGAGGAAAGGGAGCAATGGGTGGTTGATACCTATCTTGCGGCTCTTAAAGAAGTTGGATATCCCATTCCTTTCATTCATCGAACGAACATGAGCAACGGCCCGGTTGCGCAGGAAATGTTTCTGAGCCAGTGTAAAGATGCCGATACTTATATCAGCTGGAAATATTCCAATGCCCATATGTATTCCCATCCAAAGCCGCAGTTTGAAAAATTGATGCATGCATGGGATGGTCAGGATATGAACGATGTGCAGGTACTCTATACGGTGCGCAATGATGATTTTCATAATCTGCGCGGCTGTGATCCGGTCTTTTTGGCAGAATATTTTAAGGGAATGAAGAAGCCATGGGTGAAAGGGTTCTACTGGGGGGCCGATTGCTATATCTGGGCGGGAGAGTTCCAGCATGCACCCAACAGCCATCTGCAATGGGAACATGCCTATCAGAAGCATTGGATGCAGTTTGTAATGCTGGGGCGGCTGGGATATGATCCGGAATTGCCGGAGACGGTCTGGACGGATATGTTTACCTGGCGCTACGGAGAAAACGGGCAGTCTGTCTATAACGGGCTGACAGCGGGGGTACGGATACTGTGCGGTGTAAACAGGCTCTTCTGGATAAATTACGATTTTCAGTGGCATCCGGAATCCCTTTTATCCACCACAGGATTTAAGACAGTGGCCGATTTCATGGAAGGGGAACCTATGCCGGGAGTGGGCGTGATTGGCCTGCAGGAATATGTAACGGCAAAACTGGCAGGAAAGACACCGCAAGGGGAAACGCCGGAAGATATTTTTTCCCTCATGGAAAAGCAGATCGCCGTCCTGGAGGACAGTATCTGTTCCGTGGAATCCGATCCGGAAGCACATGCCGGAGAACTGGAATGTATTCTTTTTGATCTGATGGCATGGAAAGCTTTGGGCAGGTATTATCTGTGTAAATTCCGTGCCGCCTCAGATCTGCTCTTTTACCGGCAGACGGCAGAGGAGGAGTATAAGCGGCAGGCTGTTGCATTATTGGAAGAAGGCCTGTCTCATTGGAAAGAACTGGCTGAAATGGGAAACCGGCATTACTTGCCGTATACAATGCCAAGAGTCCGGAAGACATTTGGCTGGGGGCTTTATACCGGTGAAGCGGCCCGTGATATTTATCTGGCAAAGGAAATGCAGTTTGTAAAATAAAGGGCGCACGGCGGGCGCGGAGGAGGAAAAAGATGAAGGATTCTATACACAAATATTTTCAGATTGGTACGATTCAGTGGATGAGCCATCCCCCGGCGGATATGGATGTGCTGGATTCCCTTAAGACGATTTGCTGCGATGATTTCTTTGATGCGGTTGAGGTATGCCGGTTTATGGATGATGAAACCCGTTTAAAAGCAAGGAACATGCTGGAACAGGCGCATATGAAGGTTTGCTACGGAGCGCAGCCGAGGCTGCTCGGCTCTGGCCTGAATCCCAATGATGTGGATGAGGCAGGCAGACAGAAGGCTGAGAAAACTTTACTTGAAGCGGTGGATGAGGCGGCGTATCTGGGGGCAGGAGGAATTGCTTTTCTGGCAGGTAAATGGGAGCCGAAAACAAAGGATCTGGCATACAGCCAGCTTCTTAAGACAACCGGGAATGTGTGTGCCTATGCCGCCCAAAAAGGAATGATGGTGGAACTTGAGGTCTTTGATTTTGATATGGATAAGGCAGCCCTTATTGGCCCCGCTCCTTTCGCGGCAAAGTTTGCGGCAGATATGAGAAGTTCCTTCCATAACTTTGGCCTGCTGGTGGATCTGTCCCATTTCCCCACGACCTATGAAACTTCTAAATTTGTGGTTCAGACGCTTCGGCCTTATATCACACATTTCCATATCGGAAATGCAGTGGTGAAAAAAGGGTGTGAGGCATATGGGGATCAGCATCCGAGATTCGGCTTCCCGGAAAGCGCAAATGATATACCGGAACTTTTGGATTTCTTCCGTGTATTAAAGGAAGAGGGATTCTTCCATGCACAGGATCCTTATGTGCTTTCTTTTGAAGTGAAGCCGTGGAAGGGAGAGGATGGGGATCTGATTCTGGCAGGGACAAAGCGGGTAATCAACCGCGCCTGGGCAATGCTGTAGTAATAGGGCGATTGTAAAACATACAAGGAGCAGGATATGAAAATAGTGGTATTGGATGGTTATACAGAGAATCCGGGTGATTTAAGCTGGGAAGGGTTTGAGAATCTCGGTGAGCTTGTTGTATATGACAGGACACCAAAGGAGGATGTGATCGCCAGGATCGGTGATGCGGATGCAGTGATTGTGAACAAGACACCGTTAAGTGCGGATGTGTTTGCTGCCTGTCCTTCGATTACGTATGTGGGGGTCCTGGCAACCGGATATAATGTGGTGGATGTAAAGGCGGCGGCAGAAAGGAAAATTCCCGTATGCAATATTCCCGCCTACGGAACAACGGCGGTAGCGCAGATGACCTTTGCCCTGCTTCTGGAGGTCTGTCATCATGTGGCGGAGCATTCTGATGCAGTTAAGAGAGGGGAGTGGTCCGATAATGAGGACTGGTGCTTCTGGAAATATCCTCTCATGGAGCTTGCGGGCAAAACCATGGGCATTATAGGTTTTGGACGTATCGGACAGGCGGTGGGCAGACTGGCAAAGGCATTTGGTATGAATGTGCTGGCTTTTAATTTCTCCCGCAGTGAGAAGGGGAAAGATATTGCGGAGTATGTAACCTGGGAGAAGCTGCTTGCACAAGCAGATGTGATTTCCCTGCATTGCCCGCTGTTCCCTGAGACAGAAGGAATTATCAACAGGGAAACTATCGCAAAAATGAAAGATGGGGTGATTCTGATTAATACCAGCAGAGGCCAGCTGATCAGGGAGGAGGATCTTGCGGAGGCTCTCAGAAGCAAAAAGGTGTATGCGGCGGCATGTGATGTGGTATCTACGGAGCCAATCCGGCCGGATAATCCGCTGCTGGGCTGTTATAACAGTATCCTTACACCTCATATTGCCTGGGCACCGAAGGAGAGCAGGCAGAGGCTGATGGACATTGCGGTTGATAATTTAAGGGCTTTTATGGATGGAAAAACGGTAAACCAAGTGAATCGGGAAGCATAGAGTAGGGATAGCCTTTGAACCGGAAACAAAGCATAATAGGAATTTTGTGAACTAATAAAAGAAGGGCGTGCCTATAAATGAAATACAAAAAACAGATTCATTCTGAGTTAAAGCAAATCGCCAGAAAAGTTCCATATAACAAGGTGCTTATAAGGTGTGCCAATATCTTTCAGGTACTATCTTTTCATTTAACCAAGATTCCCAGGGAAGTTATTCACAGACATATTACTGTTGAAGGATATAAAGGGTTAAAATATAAGGTGGAAATATTTGAGCCAACAAAGGAAAAAGAAAAGCTTCCCTGTTTGATTTATGTTCATGGAGGTGCTTTCAGTTATAAAGCTTCCGCCTATCATAAAAAACTTGCGTGTATATATGCAGGGAAAGCAAAATGCAGGGTGTATTTTCCGGATTACCATCTGATACCAAAGTATCCGTACCCGGCTGCATATGATGATGTCTTGGCGTTATATAAATGCATCATAGAAAATGCAGAAGAATTCGGGATTGACAAGGAAAAGATTGGAGTGGCCGGAGACAGCGCCGGCGCATCTATTGCGGCATTAATTTGTAATAACTATGAACAGGAAGATTTGAAACAGCCATGTATTCAAATGCTTGTATATCCGGTAACAGATGCAGACATGCGGACGGATTCCATGAAAAAGTTTACAGATACTCCGTTATGGAACGCAAAAAATAACAAACGGATGTGGTTATATTATTGTAAGGATTTGAAAGCTGAAGATACATATGACGCCTCTCCGATGCATTGTTGTTTCCCTCCCATAATTCCCAATACCTATATCGAAACGGCGGAATATGATTGCTTGCATGATGAAGGCATTTTATATGGAAAGAGATTGCGGGAAGCAGGGGCGGACGTAACAATAAATGAAACAAAAGGAACTTTCCATGGATATGACTCTGCCTTACATACCAAAATAGCAATTTATAATATTAAAAAACGCATTTTATTTTTGAAGAAAGGATTTCATGGTTATCCGCCTGCCTGATCATTTCCCGGCTGAGGTGATAAAAGACGACAGCTTAACAAGGAGGTACCGCCCGATGTTCATGGCCTCAATCCATGACAGCGCCGGCGCGGAATTCGCAAGAGCCGAGAAAAAGGAGGAATGAAGTTTATGTATTGCATTCTTGTTACCGGAATTCCCGCTTCCGGAAAAAGCACCATGGCCGGTTTCCTGGCGGAGGCTTTCGGGCTGCCGGTGATATCCAAGGATCGGATCAAAGAACTGATGTATGATACCATTGGATTCCGGTCAAGGGAAGAAAAAGTGAAGCTGGGGACAGCTGCCATGGAAATCATGTATGACACGGCAGAACAGCTTATGAAAAGCGGACAGCCCTTTCTCCTGGAAAATAATTTCGAAAACGCATCCAAAGCAGGTCTGGATGCCATTCTTGATAAATACGCATATAAAGCCATCACTGTTATTTTGACAGGGGATACAAAGATAATATATCAACGGTTTCTGGAGCGCAACAGCAGCCCGGACAGACATCCGGGGCACGTGGTGAATGACTGCTACCCCGGCAGCCGGGAGACGGGTTGCCCGGTACGGTTATCCTACGAAAGCTTTGCCGACGGGATTGTGCAGAGAGGAATGGATACCTTCACGGCGAACGGGCCGCAGATCATTGTGGATACAACGGATTACAGCCGTGTGGACAGGGAAGCGCTGGTACGGAGAATCCGGGAGGAAATGGTATAGGAAACGTGACTGGTCTGCAGGTCAATGCGTATTATTTTGGGGGAGGTATTTATGGAATTAAAAACAGGGCGGTTGTTCCTGCGCACGGTTACGGTATTTCCGAAGAATACCGTAATAAAGGCTATGTAACGGAAGCTGCGCGGGCTGTCGTACGATATGCGTTTGAAGAGGCAGGATTGGATATGTTGGCAGCGATTGTAAAGCCTGAAAATACAGCATCCCAATGTGTGATAAAAAAACTTGGTTTTTCCAGGTATGGTGTGCGCATGGTGCCGGATGAAAACGATGTGCTCTGTAATTTTGACTATTTCCGGCTGTATTGTAATGAAATATAAGTTTCACAAGGACAGCGGTTTGAAAAAACAAAGAGGGTTTGGGGCACTTCCTCAAAGCCTTTTTTGGGAAGTGCGGCTCCATTTTCCATGCTTGCTCTTCTTTTCCTGATTTATTTTTCGTCCTCCATTTTATAATTTGCTATATATAAATTTTCGTTTGATAAATTGAATTTGCATTGCAAATAGCATATAATATAAATATATTGAAATGCAAATGGGGGTAATTATATGGCAAATACAACAAATTTCAGTGTTCGCATAGACAATGATATCAAGAAGCAGTGTGAAGCTCTCTACGGCGAGTTAGGTATGAACTTAACCACTGCCATCAATGTTTTTCTGCGGCAGTCCTTACGCGCCGGTGGATTTCCTTTTGATGTAAGGTTGGAACAGCCAAACAAGAAAACCGTTGCCGCTATGTTAGAAGCAGAGCGTATCGCGCATGATCCAAGCGTAAATCACTATTCTGACGTAGAAGAGGCGCTCCGGGAGTTGAAACGATGAACCGTGATATTGTTTGGACGACACAATTCAAAAAGGACTATAGGCTGGCGTTGAAACGCCACATGAATATTGACTTGCTTGACGATATAGTCCGGATATTGTCACACGACAACCATTGCCGGAGAAAAACAAAGACCATGCGCTTACAGGTGATTGGGCTGGTCATCGGGAAAGCCGCATTACAGCTTTTCCCGATGTGTGATGTTATCCCGGGCGCAAGAGAGGGAAAAAACCAGATTGACAGCTGCTTATTTATGAAAATAAATCTGCAGAGCCCTGGCAATATAGGCGGCAGACCCATCCCCATACTTGGCATCCGTAATCGGTCCGGCCGTATCGCTTAAATAGCTGTCTATGACAAAATCCCAATACCCTTCGCCCATATCCACGATGGAATTGTTTTTGTTGGTGAATTCCACTATTTCCTTGACAATACCCTGAATTTCTTCGGAAGCCGGATCCTTGGACATATCGGCTGTCAGCTGAAGGAACAGCTCGTCGCTTTTTTTCAGGATTTCATCCGCGTTTTGGGAGACTTCATTTATTTGGTCCATAAGCTCTGAAAAATGTTCCAGATTATATTTCATGACCTCCGTATATTTTTCAACGCTGCCGAATTGTTTGACGGCAAGCTGGGCCAGTTTTGGTTCGTCGTCCCTGATTTTTTGGATGAACTGACTGAAGTTTTCCAGGCTTCCCCAGTGCCGGATGACTTCATCACTCTTATCCTTTTTGAATTGTTCCAGGGCTTCAATATATTCACTGAGATCAAATTCTTTAAAACTCATACACGTTTCTCCTTTTTCCAGTTTTTCCAGAAGCGCAATCAGCTTGTCGATCCGGTTCCGCTTCAGGGAAAGCAGTTTTTTTTGTTTTTTAAAAGCCTCTATTTTATCGTATTCAGGCTTTTGCAGGATTTCTTTTATTTCATTCAGCTTAAAATTCAGTTCCTTGTAAAACAGGATCTGCTGCAGCTTCTGTAAGGCTTCATCATCATACAGGCGGTAACCGGAGGGGGTTAATTCGCTGGGCTTGAGCAGATCGATTTCGTCATAATATTGCAGCGTCCGTGTGCTTATGCCTGTTATACTGGCAACCTGGCTTATCGTTTTCATGGTTATCACCCCTGTTCTCTGTATTCTTTTCCCCTGTTGTCCGGGGGAAGAAAGAAAAGACAGAATCATGCCGGCGGTTCTTCTGCCTTGTTCTTACTTCTTATGGTACACTATCACGTAACGTGTAAGTCAATCATTTTTAAATAAATAAAAAATTTCCAGTAGGATAGTTGCGGATTAAAAGGATCGAAGCAGGTTTTATGAAAAACAGGGGCGGGGGCGGACTCTGTGACACGGGTTTGTGCCAACGGCCCGGTGTGGGAAAACATAAACAACAGGAAACGGGTACAGTTGGGAGGAAAACAGGATGAGGACACAGGAAGAATTTATGGAAACGGTATTGGGTTTTGCACGGGAGGCGGAAAATATCCGTATGGTTGGCATGGAAGGTTCCCGGGTGAACCCCAACATACCCAAGGATTCCTTTCAGGATTATGACATCACTTATTTTGTTAATGACAAAGAGGCTTTTATCCGGGATGACAAATGGCTTTCTGCATTCGGGCGTATTATCATGCTGCAGAAGCCGGAGGATATGGAACTGTTCCCGGCAGAGGAGGAAGGCTATTCCTATCTCATCCTGTTTGCGGATTATACGAAAATGGATCTGACCCTGCTGGAATGCAAGCAGCTGGACGGGTATCTGAAGGCCGACGGGCTGCGGACAATTTTGCTGGATAAGGATAACCGGGTGAAAGGGGAAATCATCCCAACGGATGAGGAATATCATGTAAAGAAACCCGGTGCAAGAAGCTTTGACGACTGCTGCAACGAGTTCTGGAACCTGGCCCTGTATGTGGCAAAAGGGCTGGGACGCAAGGAAATCCTTTATGCCATTGATCATCTGCATCTGATGCGTGCGGAACTGCTGCGCATGCTTTCCTGGAAAGCAGGGCTGGATTACGGGTTTACCTTCAGTGTGGGAAAAAACTATAAATTTTTGGAGAAGTACCTGCCGGAGACACTGTGGAAAGAACTGCTTCACACCTACCGGGAGGATTCCTATGGACATATGTGGGAGTCCCTGTTCCTGTGCCATGAGATTTTCCGTAAAACCGCAGCTGCATGCGCCGGGGCATGGGGATATGAGGTTCCTCCATATGATAAAAACGTGAGCGGTTATGTCATGGACTGCTATGAAAAATATGGAATCCGTGAGTAAAGGGATGGCAGCCGGGGAAAACCATGGCGGCACCAACTTTTTTATCTGCACCCAACGGATAAATTATGTTTGACATATCCTTCCTGCGGTTCTATACTAATAAATAGCTGCAGGAATTCCGTTTTTATCCGGCAGATTTTGTGAAAACTCACAGAAATGTTTACATTCTGATTCGATTATTAAGAAAGGAGGCAGACAACATGTTCAGGAACAGGATATGCTTACATGTATTTCATAGCAATAATCATATTCTTAACCAAACCATTTTCATGCAATTAATGCGCCCGTTTGCGAAAAAACCAGCATGGTGTCCGGCCTATACCTGTCTTATGTACTGACATGGAACCATCTTCCCTTTTCCGTAACCGGAAGAGGGTTTTTTTTGTTTAAAAACAGCGGCATCGTATCGCTTCAGCAGAGAAAGAAAGGGGAAAGGCGTGTGGATTGGGGCATCCGATCCCGTGCCGGAACAAGACATTGGCAGAAGAACTATTCCAGAAACTCCCGCCGGTACTTAAAAACCTGGCGGAAGAACGGGGAATCACAAAGGAGGGCTGTCTGTCGGCAGTCCGGTTTGATATGAATTTTGAAGAAAAGTATGTGGATGGCTGGTTATTGCTGACCAGGGATCAGATCATGGTGGCACAGTCGGTCCGGGATCCCCTGTATACGAAGCAGTATAAGGGATGTATGGAGCAAAAGGAGAAATTCCTGGGAAGCCGCACGTATGAGATACGGCTGCTGTCGGTGGCGGAAACCGCTTCCATGCAGGTGCTCAAGCAGGTGGCTACCAATGTTCTGTTTTACCGTCCGGAGGGGGAGGAAGACGATATCCGCCTGGCTTTGTGTTCCAATATGTATCTGGTACCGCTTCGCCGCTTTGCTGCCGTATTTGAAGCGGTAAAGACAGGAAAAGAGCTGACGGAGGAGCTGCTCCGGGGAGAAAAGGAAGAGGAATACTGCAGTAAATGCGGCACGATGTACCCGGATCCGGAGCGGAAGATCTGTCCCCGGTGCATGAATAAAAGCTCCGTCTTTTTCCGCGCTTTAAGCTATTTTAAGCCTTACGCTGCCAGTATTGCGGGGATGTTTGTCTGTATTATGGCCACCGCCCTGCTGAATCTGATCTGGCCGTACTTAAATGGTACGATTCTTTATGATAAGGTGCTGGCAAGAGATCCGGCGTTCCTGGATTTTTTAAACCTGCCGGCAGGCAAATACGTGACGGCGCTGCTGCTGGTGGTGCTCTCCATGTTTATGACAAAGCTTTCCCTCCAGGTGTTCGGCATCATCCAGGGTGTATTAAATGCCAGGATCATACCGGGTGTGGTGATGAAGCTGAAAACAGACGTGTTTGACGCCATGGGCCGCCTGTCCATGGGCTTTTATAACAGCAAGCAGACCGGAAACCTGATGACCAGAGTTATGGGCGATTCGGAGGAGGTTACCGGGTTCTTCCTGGACGACCTGCCCTATATGGCATCCAACATATTATCCCTGGTGGCAACAGCCGTGATCATGCTTCGGATTAACTGGAAGCTTGCCGTGCCGGTGCTGGTATGGATACCGGTAGTGCTGTTTACCAGCTATAAGATGGCTCCTACCCTGTTCAATTATTTTTCCAGCCGCCATCGGGCGAGACGTTCTTTAAACAGCAGGGTAAATGACAACCTGACCGGCGCGCGCGTGGTAAAAGCCTTCGGCCAGGAGGAAAAGGAGCTGGTACGCTTTGATAAATATAATAAGAAGCTGATGCATGCAGATGTGGAGCTGGTACGATTTGATAACCGTTTCACCGTGCTTTATGCGGCGGTGGAGAATTTATCCAACCTGCTTGTATGGGCGTTGGGCGGTTTCATGCTCTTCCATTACGGAAATCTGGAACTGGGTGTCCTGATCACCTTTATCAGCTACGTGGCACAGCTGAACAATCCGCTGGATTTCCTGGCCTTCAGTTTTCACGAATGGGCGGAAAGCATGACCAGTGCCCAGCGTATGTTTGAAATTATCGATTCCCTTCCGGATATTACGGAAAAGGAGAATCCGGTACATATAGAAAATATGAAGGGGGACATCCGGCTGAAGAATGTAACCTTTTCCTACGATAAAAACAAGACCATCCTCAAAAATGTCAGTCTGGAGGTGGAAGGCGGCAAAATGCTGGGGATTGTGGGCCGATCCGGCGCGGGCAAAACCACGCTGGTGAATATGATCTCCCGTCTCTATGACCCGGATGAAGGGGAAATCCTCATAGATGGCATACCGGTGAAGGATATCGCCTTTACCGATCTGCGGCGTAATGTGGCGCAGGTATCCCAGGAAACCTACATATTTATGGGAAGCGTATACAGCAACATCGCCTATGCCAACCCCGATGCCACCAAGGAAGAGGTCGTCCAGGCCGCGGTTCTGGCAAGCGCCCATGATTTCATCTGTAAAATGCCCGACGGTTATGATACCATCATCGGGGCCACCGGCAGGGAACTGTCCGGCGGTGAGCGCCAGCGGATTTCCATCGCCAGGGCAATCCTGGCGAATCCCCGGATCCTGATTCTGGATGAGGCCACGGCTTCCGTGGACACGGAAACGGAGAAGGCGATTCAGGCTTCGATTAATTTCCTGATTAAAGGAAGGACCACGATCTCCATCGCCCACCGGCTGTCCACTCTGCGGGATGCGGACCGGCTGGTAGTTATGGATGAGGGCAGGATTACCGAGGAAGGCAGCCATGAGGAGCTGCTGGCTAAAAAAGGGACTTATTTCAAGCTGCGGGAACTGCAGACCAAGGCATTGGCTATGCGGGGACTGGAATAGGAGGTAGTTATGGAAGATTTATTTGCGCAGGAATTTGATCTGGAACAGATGGAAGCGGAGACGGAGGCTATGCTGGCTCTGAATTATCTGGACAGGGATAATAGTATATTCCGCCGGACGGAAGGCGGTTTTGTATCGCTGGATACGCAGGGCAGGCATTATAACAGGGTCCAGGTGTTCCGTACTTTCCCTTTTACCGGGAAGAATCTGTATATTTCCATACGGGAGCCGGATGAAAAGGCAAAGGAAATCGGTGTAATCCGCGATCTGGATAAGGATGTGGACGAGGATACGCGCAGGATGCTGACCGAACAGATGGAGCTGCGCTATTTCACACCGGTTATTACAAAAGTGAAGAATGTGAAGGAAGAGTATGGTTTTGCGTATTTTGATGTGGTGACTGACCACGGGCCCTGCCGTTTTGCTATCCATATGAGCGGCAATGCGGTGGTTCATCTGACCGATACCCGGCTGCTGATCACTGATCTGGATGAAAACCGGTTTGAAATACCCGATACCTCAAAGCTTACGGGGAAAGAGCTGAAGAAAATCGGGCTGTTCCTGTAAAAACAGCCCTGCATGCAGCCGCCGGTGACGGGGCCTGTTGCTGTGAAAGCTTCGCTTCCACAGCATGGATGGCCATTCGGCCCGGCTGCTTCTATATGGTGTGCTGCCCGGTGAACGGGCATGAAATATTACCAAAAATGATTATATTACAAGTTTTGGTGCGCTTTTTATGGCGCAGGAATGAGGACATAAATGGAACTGAAAGTAAAACTGCCCGGGGAGATCAAGGCTCTGTTTGCGCTTGCGGGAGGGGAAGAGATACGCTACTGTTCTCCCTTTGACATTAACAGCAGCGGGAAGTACTGCGAGTCCTCCTATGGGGTACTGACAACCATGCGTCTGCTGATTATAGAAGAAGGACGTATTGCCTATGAAATGCCGCTTACCGGATTAACGTCGATCAAATGCGAGTCTCAGGTTAATAATGGTATTCTGGTAGTTACACAGAAACAGGATGGGATGGCGAGGCATGTGGCGCGTTTTTCTATGAAGCATATCTCCCGTTTCGCATCCATTGCCAAAGGCGGGATGCTGCTGCTGGAGGGCAGCGACAGGCTGGTAGAAAACAGGGAATATGAAAAAACCTGCCCCAAATGCGGCCGCGCGCTGCCCGGAACCCGCGAATGTCCCAAATGTGAAGGGAAAAATGTTACACTTTTAAAATTTGTCCGCCTGTGTTCCAATTATAAAAAGCAGTTTGTCATGGTGGCGCTGATGATGCTGTTTTCATCCGTAGTGGGTCTGGCAGGCCCGATGTTCCAGCAACGATTTATTGATAATACCTTGATGTCGGATCATGGCAGTGTCCGGGAAGTCATCCAGTTCACGCTGATCATGGCGGTTATTACCGTGCTGTCTATCGTCACAAGGTATCTGCGGAGCCTGTGGAGCGCAAAGCTGGGAGCCGGTATCAGTATGGATATCCGCGGACGGCTGTACCAGAAAATGCAGGTACTTACGCTGTCCTTTATCCAGGATCGGCGTCCCGGCGAGCTGATGAACCGCATTAACAACGATTCCGCTAACATCCGCAGATTTATGGAGGATGCCTTCGGCAGTATATTTTACCTGCTGGTGCTGATGACGGGCGCCATCATTGTAATGCTGACCATCAGCCCGGGACTGACACTGTTGTCCATCGTTTTTCTGCCTCTGGCCGTCGCCCTTTCGGTGGGCTTCCGTAAGGTGATCCATCGTAAATTCCACATGCAGTACAGCCGCGGGGATGACAACAACAGCGCCCTGCAGGATGTGATTTCCGGCATCCGTGTGGTGAAGTCCTTTGGCAAGGAAAAATATGAATCCGACCGTTTTAAGACAATATCAGCCAGCTATGCCGGGATTCAGAAGAAGAATGAGGTATTCTGGGCATCCTTTTACCCGATGCTCACTTTTATCATGGGCATGGGTATTTATTTTGTAACCGCTCTGGGCGGCCTCAAGACACTGGACGGCGGGCTTTCGGTAGGGCAGCTGCTGCAGTTCACCACCTATGCCACCATGCTCTACGGCCCGCTGGGCTGGATGACGCATCTGCCCCGCATGATCATACAGATGTTAACCAGTCTGGAACGTATTTACGACGTGCTGGATGAACAGCCGAAGATACGGAACCGGGAAAACCCGGTAAGCAGGGAAATCCAGGGCTCTGTGGTTTTTAAGGATGTGTGCTTCGGCTACCGCTCCTATGAGACTGTCTTGGAAAAAATAAATTTCGAAATCAGGAAGGGAGAAATGATCGGTATTGTAGGTGCTTCCGGCACCGGCAAATCCACACTGATCAATCTGGTCATGCACCTGTACGATGTGGACGACGGCGAACTTTTGATTGACGGGATGAATATCAATGAGTACCGGATAGAGGATTTCCACCGCCAGCTTGGCGTTGTGCTCCAGGAAACCTTCCTGTTTTCCGACACGATTCTGAACAATATGCGATTTGCCAGGCCGGACGCGACCTATGAGGAAATTATCCGTGCAGCCAAAATGGCGAATGCCCATGATTTTATCTGCAAGACCCCTAACGGATATAACACCTATGTGGGCGAGAAGGGATACAATCTGTCCGGCGGCGAACGCCAGAGGATCGCCATAGCCAGGGCTATACTCAATGATCCCAAGCTTCTGATACTGGATGAAGCCACTTCCAGCCTGGATACGGAGAGCGAGTATCTGATCCAGAAGGCGCTCCAGAGGCTTACAGCCGGCCGCACCACCCTGGCTATCGCCCACCGGCTGTCCACACTGAAGGATGCGGATCGGCTCATTGTTATCGACGGACACCGGATTGCCGAATGCGGATCACATAATGAACTGTTGGAGAAAAAGGGGATATACTATAATCTGGTGACGGCGCAGCTTCAGATGCAGACATTGAAAGAAGGGAATGGATCCGGCAGCGTATAAAAGACATAATATCCTGTGAATTAGAAAGTAAGCGAACAAATCGGAAAGGATAAAAGGTATGGAATTACTGACAGAGAGATTAAAAATACGTAATTTAAAAGAACTTGATTTCCCTGAATTTGAAAAAACATTAAATGATGTTCAGCAGACATGCCTCGGCAGCGCAAGAGAGTTTTTTAACTGGATAATTTCCCAATATAAACATATGGATGTTGTAAATGGCCTGATATCTCTTGGAATATTTGATAAAAAAACAGGTACGTTATTAGGAACCATAGGCGTGGGAAAGCATGACGATTTGCATGAACCTGAAATTTTTTACCAGTTGCTGCCGGAGTACAGAGGGTATGGATATGTAACCGAAGCGGCAAAGGCTGTAACAAAATGGGCTTTGGAAAGCTACGGAATTCCTTATTTGATTGGAACAGTTGAAGTGAATAATATGAAATCACAAAGAGTTTTGGAACGCTGTGGTTATCAATTTATTGATGAAAGAACTTTGTTAGTTCATGTGGAAGGTAAATATTATAGGTTCAGGTATTATAGGTTCTATCCGAGAAATGGATGTCGGCAAACCGTAACAAAACGTTCATAATAGTTGATACTGTTTTTTGGAATTACATATAACGAGGCGGCATTATTATGGTAGAAATAAGAAAAGCTGGACAAAAAGATAAGGAATTATGGTTTTTATTTGACAAGCATCTATCAGAAGAAGAATTTTATTATAAAGTAAATAAGCAGAGAGGTTATCTTATTTTTAAAGACAATGCCCCAATTGGGGTTTTCCGATGGAATATGTTTTGGGACAGCATCCCTTTTCTTACCCTGATATACATAAAAGATGAACAACGGGAAAAAGGAATTGGCAAAATGGCAATGATGTATTGGGAAAAAGAAATGAAAGCAAAGGGATATAAAGTAGTTATGACATCTACACAGGTAAATGAAACTGCTCAGCATTTTTATCGGAAAATGGGTTATAGTGATTGCGGTTGTCTTATACTTGACCTTCCGGAACTGCGACAGCCAATGGAAATGTTTCTGATAAAACGAATCTGACTAAAACGAAATAAATTTGCTGTAACCTCTGTAAAATGTATTGACACTCACGGAACGTGAGGGTGTAGTGTGGTCTTGTCAGGAACAGGAGGCACCATAATGAAAACCGTAAAAGAAGTATCCGAACGAACCAATATCAGCGTGCGCACCCTTCATTATTATGATGAAATAGGACTATTGAAGCCTTCGTCATACAGTGAAGGGGGATACCGGCTTTATGACGATAAAGCCCTGGAACGTTTGCAGCAGATACTTTTTTTCCGGGAATTCGATATGCCCTTGCTGGATATCAGGGAGATTATGGATAACCCTGACCTGGACAGAGACTCCATACTTGTCACACAAAAAAGAATGCTGGAAATCAAAAGAGACCGTCTGAACCGTCTGATTTCCGGAATATCCGACATTTTGAGAGGAGAAAATAAAATGGATTTTGAAATGTTCAGTAAAAAAGAAATGGATGAGATGTATCAGGCTGTCGTTGCAAATATGGGAGAAGAACAGCTGCAGGTGATGAAGGAAAAATACGGAAGTCTGGAGAAGTTCCGGGAGCAGTTTCTGGAAAAAGCATCCGAACAGGACGCACAGCAGAATTTCCGCAAGGTAGTGGAGTGGTACAGAAATAAGGATAAGGCCATGGATGCGGTAAAAAATCCTGCGGGTGTGGAGGTCATGGAAGCATATCGGAACCGGATAGACGGTATTTATAAAAAGCTGGCAGAAAAAATCGGCACGGATGTTTCTTCCTTCGAGGTGAAGTCCCTCATCGGAGAACTGGACTTTGTATCCAAGCAGCTGTATCAGATGGATGACGTAAAAGAACTGATGCTGGAAATCGCAGATTCTTATGAAAAGAATGAGGATATGCGCAAGAGTATGGATGCGCCGTATGGAAACGGAACCGCGGCATTTCTGGGAAAAGCGGTACGGGAATTTTATAAATAAGTATAACAGGTGACAATTGCGGTAACCGTTCAGATAAGTCTGAACGGTTATCCTTTGCAGCCATACGGGAAACGGGAAGGATTGCGCGTGACCCAGCTTCAGTATCATGACTATAGTATAATAGATCAATTTTTTTTATGTAATCCTTGGTGTTTTTATTTTATATTATATATCCGTTGGAGGTATGCCGTTATTTGTCGAATAATGTCGTCACAATATCCGTCACCCTTATGTCAAGGCCACGACAAAATCTATTTTAATAATAAATGACTTTGAAACGATACATCGACCGTTCCAAAGTCATTATGAAAGTTACGTTAACTTCTTAATCATTTTCTTATCAAAAGTAGTTTCAGCAAATAATAAAAGTCCCTTAACCACAACTTCTTTTTTCTCACATATTACCTCATCTAACAGAGTAATGATAACACGTTGATTTTTTCTTGCATTTAGTTTTTCCAAAGTCTGTATCACTGCTAGGTTAAAATAGGTGAAAAGGGCTATAGAACATGGTATGTTTAGCAACTGCTAGGTTAAAATAGGTGAAAAGGGCTATAGATTACAGTATTTTTAGCAACACTTCCATCAAAATATCCATTAACCGCAATCAAAATATTCGCGCCTTCCTATTTTTAAATGGCAATACTATGAAAATATACCCTGTATTCGTTATATCCGAAAATATCCCACTATACAACCTCTACATATTTTAGCTACCCTATTCCCTGGCTACCCTATTTTCATTTATTCGACACATTTTCTTATCCGATTGTGTCTTATTTCATCGTACTTTGCCGAATCTTGTCGCCACCACCTCCGTCACCCTTATATCAAGCAAAAGACAAAAATTTTTATTTATTTAATAAAGTCCACCTTCACTAAATAACGGCGGACTTAGGATGAACTTTTACTATCTACTTTCCAAACAGGTCGGAATGTGTCCCAGTGCGAGAAGCAGTTAAAATTAACTTATCTTGCTTTATTGCATAAATCAGCAGCCAATCCGGTAAAATATGACATTCGCGGAATCCTGTATAGTTTCCTGTCAGGGAATGGTCACGATACTTCTCTGCAAGCAACTTCTCTTCTAAAATTGTTTGGATTACATCTTCCAGAAGGTTCATATCATATCCTCTCTTTTTCACCCGCTTGTAATCTTTACGAAATTGTCCGGTTGTTTCTAATTGTAACATCATTCACCGTCCATTTCTGCGTCAAGCTCTGCAAACAATTCACGGGCAGAAGAATAGCTTTTTGTTGAAATATCACCATTCATAATATCTCTTGCTTCCCGCATAGCGGCTTCTGTCTCAGAATTGTACCGGGGCTGCTTCATTTCAAAAGGCAAACCACCTTCCATGATAGATTTGCGTAAAAAGATATTAATTGCATCAGTAACTGTAATACCAAAACTGGCAAAAAGTTTTTCTGCTCCGGCTTTTGTTTCCGGATCAATACGGACGTTGATATTAGCTGTTTTAGCCATTATGCTCACCTCCTTAAATCATTGTCTATATCTATAGTATATCCTATTGTATTAACAATATCAACACAATGTGAAACATTTTTATGAAATGAATCTTTACAAAACTGTGATATTTGTCGAATATTGTCGTCACCACCTCCGTCACCCTTATGTCAAGCCCACGACAAAAGCTTCCACAATAAAAGGACTTTCAGCAACTATGAAGCTGCCAGAAGTCCTTTTAGGCGAATATTCTCTGTTTTACTCTTGGATATGGTTTAATTCAATTATTTCCGGAACACATATACTTTCCGGCACCGGAATATCGTAATCATCAAAACTGTGAGGTTCCTCAACCTTTGACGTAATCTTCAAAGAGCGCTGAATTATCGCAGAAGTTT
Organism: Eisenbergiella sp. OF01-20; assembly: GCF_003478085.1. Classification (NCBI taxonomy): domain Bacteria; kingdom Bacillati; phylum Bacillota; class Clostridia; order Lachnospirales; family Lachnospiraceae; genus Eisenbergiella; species Eisenbergiella sp. OF01-20. The sequence continues at coordinate 53,897 of NZ_QUES01000039.1, forward strand.
CTTTCGGGGTTTTATCACTATGTTTCCACCAATAAACTCTGCAAACCTCACAGGTGCCATCCGGGCGAGCCGAAGACGCATCGTTTTCAAAAAGTGTACAGAGCGCTTCCTTAATTTTGTTGGAATCCTCATCAGAAAAGCCTGTTTTTTCTGCAAGCTGACAGTTAATGCTTCCGTAGATCACATACAAGCCAAAATTAACGTAGTGTTTCATCCCCATTGTATCAGATGCTCTGCCTTTTTTTCCACCTTCGGCGTTCACGCTTTTCGTAATCTGCATGTCAACAATATCAATAGGGTCTACACTGACCGCCTGTTGTATCGAAACCGGTCCACGGATACCAACAGATAACTGGCTGCCTGCCTCATCTTCTTCACCTTTCGCTTTCTTCCTGTCCTTTTTGAATGCAAATACCTGACCAAAAGCTCTGACATCAATCCATTTTTCACAGGCTATTTTAGAAAAAAGATCCGTATCCGCATCTTTACCCTTTTTTAATTCAGCATCAAGCTGAGCGTCACTGGCGGCGCGGTCACGCAAATTGCGGTACTGATCTGTTTCCCTTCCGTCTGTTTGGACAAAGATGCTTTCCCCCATATCTTGTAATCGGTTGCGGATCTTGCGTTTAATAGCCACATCAGAAAAAATCCCATGGCCATTGTAGTCCTCCCTGGGACGGTTGCCATTCAGAGGGTCACCATTAATGTTTGCCCGCGTCACGGAAACAATTGTCGCAAAGTCAATCTTGTTCTGCAAAATACTCATTTATTCTTCCTCCTCACTAATCGTATTAATTTCATCTTCGTCTGAAGCAATGACATCGTCTTTCTTTCGGAACTTTAAGACTTCTCGCTGGCAATCGTAACCAAGCAGGAACTTCCCATCAAGAGGTTTCTTTGCTTCAAAGCAGCCAGGTTCAAATTGCCCTTCAATCTTCCCGTAAAGATCTTTGTAATATTCTCTGCTTCCAGGCTTTAATCGATTTAAATAAGTTTGTGTATTCCTGCGAATGATTTTCCACGTCCGGAAAGGCGTTTGCGAGAACTGCCTCATATACCGCTCCGCATTTGTTGTACGAGTTTCGCCCTTATCAAACGTGCAGCGCTCTATTTTTTCCGCAGCTGCTAAAAGCCGTCCAAAAAGATAACTCCGGTCTGTGCAAAGTTCATCAAGTGCCATATTAAATATCACTCCCTTTTCCAAATAATTTTTTTTAATCAAGGAACATGCTGTGTGCAGAACTCTCAGATAATTAAATTCCTTTTCATAGGCTAACGGGTTAGACGCTTTCATCACTGCGGTTCTGACTATATCCGGCGGAATGGACGCCCCGTCGATGATACATGGCCTCAGCCGGTCAAAAGCAGATATGAGCAACGGGCATTTGCCATCGCTATTTGAAGGCAAAGTTAGGAGCTTTTCTTTCTCGGTACCATAAACTGCTTTTGCAATCTCCTTGACTGAATCAATACCTTCATAATGACGATACCTTTTATCCTTATCAAAGTATTCCTGCCGCCAACAGCAGCTTTCCTGCCATTGCCTAATGTTCTTCAGATAGGAGGATGTTTCTAATTCTCTGTAATAAGTCATTGCAAGCCTTCCGGGAGATGCGCTGTCAAGTGCAAGTATCACCATACTTGAGTTATTCTCAATATTTTTTACGTATCCGTCTATGGCTAAATTTAAGTCTCGCGCGGTTGCATAATTCGTGTCGGTATGATCAGCTTCGTTCTCGCCAAATAATGCATCCTCAGAATCCCGAAGCGGCTCATCTCTGTTTGGCAAAGCAGCAAGTAATCCCACAGCACCTTCATAGAATTGTGGTAATTCTTTCAAAGCGCTTTCCCATGTTACAAGGCACACTCCATCCCGAATATATCCCTGCCGGCGAATGATCCATTTCAGTGCATTATGAATCTTCTGCGATGTTTCATACCCAACAGAGAGAGCCTCATTATAGCCGTTGTTTTTGTCTTTGGTCTTAAAACGTCCTCTATAAGTAAAGTTAGAGTCATCGTTGGAGGATATCAGGCTTGCCTTTGTATCCCATTCTCCGCGAATCTTAACCGGATTTGTTTTCGCTGTTAGTTCAATATTACCCGTAAAATAACAAAGATCCTTGTTTTTGGCGGTTGACAAATAGTATTTGATGAAATCCTGCTGCGTTTCCTTGTCAAGCCAAACCGCAGTTTCCTCCTGATGGACCTTCCTCTCATAAACCCGAAATCTGACAAATGCTTTTTCAATCCGAGCGCCTTGGATTTTCTTTCTGTCGGACAGTAAACCATCATCATCTGGTAAAAGGACACCGCTTTTTTGCAAATCCGCTATTACTGATCTTCGTAGCACATATTTATAAACAGCCATAACTTTCGTTGTCACGAAATCTGATGAACACCACGCCGATAATCCATTGATATAAGACGGAAAGCTATTTTTGATATCACGGATGGTGCGGGTCCTTTTCTTTTCTGTCTCTCCGTCAAGGAACATGGTTATCCGCTCTAAGAAATCCCCGGCAATATAGGAAAGACTGTCACATAACGGAAGAGCTTTCACGCCACTGGTTCTCCTGTCAGGATAAGGCACTATCGTTTCAGCCTCAGATTTGTCGACTGTCCGGGCGCTGATAAAGTTTCCGTCCTCATCTATTATCACTTCAATTTGAGCTTTCATTGTATCATAGCCTAGTGGCATGAGTACCAACGACTTGCCATTCCAGTTTTCAACGTTCCCTGCGCGCCATGCATTTGCATCATACAAAGCACACAGGGTGGCGGCCCAACTCATACTCCCACCTCCTCATCGGTAAATTCTGTAAAGCCAATGAAGTTTTTCTGGGCTTCACCAAATTTTTTGACTTGCATTTTATGTAATATTCTCCTGTCCTTATCCGCTATATCCTCTGGTGCAGGAAATTCTATGATACCGTTTCTCATTACAACATGGTTAAAACGTGTACTCATATTTCCCTTTTCATTTTCCCGGATAGCTTCGTCTGCATAGGTGAATCCATGGAACATATAGCCAAATGAAAGCTCCTCTATGCTGTCATATGCGCCCTTGCCCTCACCAAATACGCAGGGTGTAACATCCCCATGGCATTCCCGCGTTCCGAGGAAAATATCTCGTCTTCCACCGCGTTCAATCATTCGCTTTGCGATATTATGATGTTTATTTTCATTTCGGTCACTCGCAAGTTCCGGTCTATTTTCGTTCCAGACGAAATGAGCGCACACCTGATATCTTACATCTTTGAGGTAGGTATAAATTGACAAATCATTACCTCCGTCATAATTTTTTGTTCGTATGCCTTCCGAAGCGGTTTGAATGGGGTTCATTATGCGCACAGCATCAATAATCCAAACGATGGTAGGTTTGAAATACACCGACATCAATATGCCTTTCAGTGATTCGTAAGTCGGCACGTAATAACTGCTCTTTTCACCGCCGACACGGGTAATCGGGTCAGAAAACAGTGCACGGTCGCCACACACCTCAAATTCAACTGTATTCCTTTTTTTCTCCACATTTACACCTCTCTGGTAAATTAACTCTTGGGCTCATCGTCTATACCATAATCTTTGTCATAAAAATCTTTTGATAAGATTATCACCCCAATCTCATTTTCTTGAACTATACCTGCTCCGATTTTCTCAATCGTATGTGCGGGCAGCTGAACTGTGTATTGCTGCAAATAACGCAGCTGTTTTTTCTGTTCAAAAATAAAGTGACTGGACAGCAGTATACGTATATGTTTGCAGGCGTCATCATTGTACTCTACAATAACCGAATATTTACCTGTATTATCAATCACTTCAAATGCCTCTCCGGCTTCCCTGAATGCCTGTTTTAAAAGAATGCCGCCCGATGTCTGTTTGCGTTCCCTTCCGACAGGATTATTGGTAAGCAGATCAATGATTGTATGTTCTGGGTCATCCTTTAAAGGAAAGGCCATCTCCCTTTGCAGCGAATGGTAATATTTTGAGTAAAATTCATCCATTGCGGCTTTTGACAGAGCTCCGCCAGGATAACGGTCCGCATTCATATGAATATGGTATAAAATTTCCCGGGTTATTTCCTGAGCCTCTTTTATATGACCAAGCTTACCAATCTTTTCGTCATTTATGTAAATCACGGAAAGAGTTCCACACACGGTTTCCCGATTTCGGTTACAGCGTCCTGCAGACTGCACAATGCTGTCCAGCCCCGTCAGTGAACGGACAACATGCTCAAAAGAGAGATCGACGCCTGCCTCTATAAGCGTTGTGCTGACACAGATAATCTTTTTGGAACTTTTCTCATCAGACAGATATCTGCGCATTTCCTTGATTACAGCGCTGCGATGTGCAGGACACATATTAGTGGACAAATGAAACACTTTATATTCGCTGCTGCCACGTGATAATTTTAAAATGCGTTCCGCAATTCTCCGCGCGGCTGCTTTGGTATTAACAATGGCGAGCATTGATTTCACTTTCTGCGCCAGCCTAAATATAAATTCGGCCGCCTCGACTGATGAGAAACCGTTTTCTCTTATGAAATCTACGATCTTAACACGCCTGAAAGCTTCGCTGTATCTGTCGGCATCCTGAATGATGTCACGCGGAGGACAAATTCGGTATTCATCCAGTTCATCTAAAAGCGGTTGTGTTGCAGAACATAGAAGTATCGAAGCATTGCAAAAGCTGGAAAGAAAATTCATTGCCACATTAAAAAGTTTTAATACTTTTATCGGCAACGCCTGTATTTCATCAACAATAATAATTGCATTGCCAAGCGCCTGCATTCGTCTCACGTCGGAAATTTTTGATGCAAATAGCGTATTCAGAAATTGCACTGCAGATGTTGCTATAACAGGGGACTGCGACCAATTCTCAGTAAGCAGCTTATACTTCTTCTCTTTTTCCCCGTCATCTTGCTCAAACACCATATTTGAGTGATGCCGCAATACAGCATTGTCATCCCCAATGCACCTTGCTATCTCATCCGCGTTTTGTTCAAGAATTGAATTGTATGGGGCGATATAAAAAATACGGCGTTTTATATATCGCTCTGCCGTTTGCAGTGCATAGCGCAGCGCTGATATCGTTTTCCCCGCGCCACAGGGAACAACGAGCCGGAATATCCCGCAGCTGTTTCCGTCAAATTTATCACACGCTTCAGATATCTCAATTCGATAGCAATCAAGTGGCGACGCCGCTTTTTCCCTCAGCATTTTTTGGATTTCAGTTTCACAATTGACACGATAGCGGCACCATATCGCAGTCAGCTCTTTAGCAGACATTTGTTCAGGTATTTTGACATTATCTTCAAAGCAGGCCGTATCGGTGCAATCGGCATCAATCAAGATAGAGGTCAGCAGTCTAACATACAACGCTAAATAGATATGTGCGGAACCCAATCCATTCCTTTTGGGCTGAAATTTATTTATTTCATCTTGTATGTTTCTTGCCTCCGCACAAGCTTTCGCAAATTCTTCTAAAATAACTCTTTCCCCATAAGTCTCATATACGATGGACGCCACCTGCTTGTACGAGTCAGAGATACGTTCTGCCGCCTTCAAAAATGCAGATACTCCATCTTTTGTAAGAGAATTCCGCAGTCCGTGGTGGCTCATTATGGAGACCCGTATCATTTCCGCTGCCAATCTTGAGCATAGGTCTGTATCTTTTGCCAAACAATCTGCAAAACAGGCGCCATAAATTGAGTGGAGTACCGAGCCGCGAACAACAGGTTTTCCGTCTGCCGCATCATTTATATAGTTGTAGTAACTCATGGTATTTTTTCCAATGTCATGATACCGTCCGCTAAAAAAAGCTAAATTCTCCAGTCCATACATCGCTCCGGAACGCTTTGCCAGCCTGGCTACACCATCATTATGCTCTATCACTGTCTGTTTGCATTTATCTGAACGTCTAATATGGGCAATATATGCCTCTTTTATAAGGTCCACTTATTCACCTCTTTATTCCCGTGGGTGCTAAATATTAATACATGAATTTAATTTATAAATATGGAATTATAGCTAATTTTAATTGCCTCGAATTTAAGGTAATTAAAATCAGGATTATTGAGTTGTTCCCCAAAGCCCAAAAATTCAATGGTACTTCTATTCCTCATCCAGTTTTGGATTACATACCCAGGATATTCTGGATTCTTATATTTTGCTATGTCAGTTAAAGAAATATAGTCATCATAACTGCCATTTGACACAACAGAAATTTGCATACCCTTCGCATTAATTTTCGCTTTCAAGACTTTGTCATCCTTCATTTTGAACCTCCGACAACTTCTCCTATATTATACCAAATTATATGGTAAAAGTCCTGTTTCAAATAAACTATTTAGGAACATTTCAATCATAGCTTAGTTTTCAAATTAAGTTCCACCCCGACATGGAAGTTAATCAGCGAAAC